>JASDWX010000117.1:0-42551 GCA_041890515.1 Alteromonadaceae bacterium | reverse complement strand
CCGATGGTAGTGTGGGAGTTCCCATGTGAGAGTAGGACATTGCTAGGCGTCTAATTATGTTTAATACTGATCACTTAAAGTGGCATTGTTAAGCGGCTGTTTAAGATAAATCAACTCAACGTTGAAATATCGGCCCCGTGGAGGGGTTCCCGAGTGGCCAAAGGGACCAGATTGTAAATCTGATGGCTCAGCCTTCGGTGGTTCGAATCCACCTCCCTCCACCACTTCTTTCTTATTTAATTATGCTTTTAAAATTAACTTTTAAAATTAACTTTTAAAATAAAGCTTTTATTATATCCTCAAAACTCAAAACTCATTATTCTTTACTTGATGTTATGCTTTTTTTTATTAAGTTATATTTTTCGTAAAGTATCATAAAGCGTTTATATGATTCACTGCCAGGTGTCAGCTTTTTAAATTCATTAATTAATATTTTAGCTTGTTTAATGTCTGCAATTTTATCGTGATTTTTATCAAATGAGGCTATTAATGTCTGCAATAGGTTAAGTTTGATACCCAGATGATTTGGAAAATGGATTAATGCTTTATTCAACTTATCAATCGCTAAACTATAGTGATTAGCTCTATAAAGGTTATTACTAACCTCTAAAGCATTTTGGGCTGCTATTTTATCACTCTCATGTAATGGTTTATCAGAAAGTGAATATATTTGTGCAAGGACTTCTGTATTATCTGGATTAGCTTGTGCGAGATCATTGAGTAAGTTATGTGCACTTGATTTTCTTTCAAGTGCTAATAATGATTTAGCGATTGATAACGTTCCAGTTAGAGTTAATTGACTTTTGAAACGGTTTAATAGGCGTTCAGCACCTTTTATTATCTCTTTTGAAAGGTAAGGCTCTTTAGCTTTGTGATGTAACCTTGCAGTTAACAATTGACTGTGAATCTTTAGTTCAGAAGAATTAAAATCTTTTATCATGTCACCGAGTGCTTTAAATGCTTTATTGTTTAGTTTTCTGATTTGATAAACACTTAAATTTTCAGCGTACTCTAGTAATGCTTCAACAAACTGAATGGCATTTTCAGGGTTTTTATGAACAGAGTGATAGGCTAAATCAGTTGTTTTCGAAAAGGCAGTAGTTGCCTTATTATAATTCTCATTTGTGAGACATAAATCTGCGTATTTTTTTAGACGGGGTACTGATCTGGGAGATACTAATAATGCTTTCTCTAAAATCTCCTCTGCTAAACTAGGTTGACGATTTGTTATATAGGCCTTAGCAAGCCAGTCATACGCAGATAAATATAGCGGATGACTTTTTACTACGGCATCAAAATAACTTATAGCCAGATCGAATTCATCGTCAAGTAGTGCAATTTTACCAAGGCCGATAGCAGCCCATTGACAATTGGTAGCCCCTAAGTAGGCTTCATAAATTGCTTTGGCTTCTTCAAATTGAGCAAGCTCAAAATGTTGTCTTGACTGAATTCCTAAACATTCCGTTTTATAACGAGAGTTAGTGACAATTGCCTTTTCACATAAATCGAGTACTTGTTGAAAATTATCAGTATCCATTGCTTGATATATTTTAAGCATGGTAGATTTTTTTAGGAAACAACGTTCTAATCTCGTAGCTAGATCATTTAAAGTATAAGGCTTAGCGAGATATTCATCGGGTTTATGTTCGAGTGCGGCAAGGACCATAGCTTGAGAAACTTAAGCTGTGATCATTACAATAGTACAATGACGTGATATTAGTTGTTTGGAGCGTAATTCTTCAAGAATTTGCTGACCATTTTTTTTATCTTCACCTAGATCGTAGCCTAATAGAATCACATCAAACTTGACTGATTCACAAAGTGAATAAATATCAGGCGCGTGATGGCTTGTATCTACCTTTTGAGCACCGAGGCTATAGGCAAATATTTTTAATGTATCACGTGACTGTTTAATATTGTCGGCAACTAAAAAACGTTTGTCACCGTAATCAATATTATGCATAAATTCCCTTTAAATACTTTCTATTAAGAGAATTTAAATGGATTTTAAAGGCTTGTCTAGTTTTGTAAGTATGTTTTTTACATTAGCTCGTAATTGCACTTCTAAGAGCTATACTGTATTCTGCACCGCCGCTACATATTGGCTATACTCCACTTTATATAAAGAGATTCATCTATGAGTTTTACCTCGTTGGGCTTAGCTGCTCCAATTCAAAAAGCGATTGCCGAAAAAGGCTATACCGAACCATCACCGATACAAGCACAAGCTATTCCAGCAGTTCTAGCTGGTGACGACGTAATGGCGGCAGCGCAAACAGGTACGGGGAAAACTGCAGGGTTTACATTACCCATTTTGGAACGTTTGTCTGGAGGTGAACGTCCACGTCCACACCAGGCTAGAACATTAATTTTGACACCGACACGTGAGCTTGCTGCACAAATTTATGACAACGTTGAGATGTATGGTAAGCATTTACCTCTAACATCTGCAGTCGTTTTTGGCGGAGTTAAAATTAATCCGCAAATCTCACGTTTACGCCAAGGTGTAGATATTTTAGTCGCAACACCAGGGCGCCTTCTTGATTTATATAATCAAAAAGCAGTTAGCTTTAAACAACTTGAAATACTTGTTTTAGATGAAGCTGATCGTATGCTAGATATGGGCTTTCTTCGTGATATTAAAAAGGTTCTATCCATATTACCTAAACAGCGTCAGAACCTTTTATTCTCAGCGACTTTTTCTGAAGATATACGTGATCTCGCTCGTGGCTTAGTAAATAATCCGGTAGAAATTTCAGTTAGTCCAAGAAATACTACAGTAGAAAGCGTTGAACAAGTAATATATCCTGTTGATAAAAAGAAGAAACAAGCGCTGCTTACAGCACTCATTAAAGACAATAACTGGCAACAAGTGCTTGTCTTTATGAAAACAAAGCACGGCGCTAATAAATTAACTAAACAGTTAGAAGCTGAAGGTATACAAGCCGCTGCAATTCATGGCAATAAAAGCCAAGGTGCTAGAACAAAGGCGTTAGCAAACTTCAAAGCAGGTACGATCAGTGTACTCGTCGCAACTGATATCGCAGCACGTGGTATTGATATCGACCAATTACCTCAAGTGGTAAATTTTGAACTGCCAAATGTTCCAGAAGACTATGTTCATAGGATTGGGAGAACAGGTCGAGCGGGAGCTAGCGGAAAAGCTGTTTCTTTAGTATGTTCTGATGAAATTGACTTGTTAAACGATGTAGAACAACTGATTCAAGCACATATTCCTAGAGAAATTATCGCCGGGTTTGAACCTTTTAATTTTTTACTTGAATCACGTCCATTAAGACCAGTAAAAGCTAATAAACCAAGAAAGCCGAAAACTGAACATCAAGACGGACAACGTTCTGCTGATAATGCACGTGGTCATAAACCTAAAAGTAAAAACCCAAGAAATAAAGCTGACAGCAGTGGAAATAAAAATTCCAACTCAGGTGGTCGTCGTAAAAACCCAGCGGGTACGGCTCCTAAAAGTGGTGGTGACCCATATTCAGCTTCACGCTAATACCCAATAAATAAGGCTCTTTAAGAGCCTTATTTTCTTTTAGCTAAAAGCTTATCAAGATTATTTGCGAACGCTTGTCTATCACCCTGACTAATCGGGGGAACACCACCCGTTTGAATACCACTAGAGCGTAGAGTATCCATAAAGTCTCGCATATTGAGCCTTTGCTTGATGTTACTCTCAGTATAAAGTTCACCTCTTGGATTTAATGCTAAGCAACCTTTTTCAACAGCTTCAGCTGCTAAAGGAATATCAGCTGTTATCACTAAGTCATGCGCTTCTGCACGGCTTACAATTTCGTCATCTGCAACATCAAAACCTGAACTCACTTGGATGAAGGAAATAAACTTTGAAGGGGGTATTTTCAAAAAATGGTTTGCGACTAAAACAGTTTCAATTTCTGCACGTTCAGCTGCACGGAATAATATGTCTTTAATCACAACCGGACAAGCGTCAGCATCGACCCAAATTTTCATTATAATTCTCTTATATTCGTGGTTAAACTAACAAGGTGTAATATATTTCTATTTTAATCTGAGGATTGTTAATATTCCTAGTAGAATGTAGATAATAGCAAAATTTTCGACTAGCGTAGTTAACCCATTAAATTTTTTAAGAGATTTAAATAATGAACCAGCCACAAAGAGATATTACCCTTAGATTTTTAGCAGAACCACAAGATGTAAATTTCGGGGGGAAGGTTCACGGTGGTGCGGTAATGAAATGGATCGATTTAGCCGCTTATGCTTGTTCAGACGGTTGGAGCGGTCGTTATTGTGTTACCGCTTATGCTGGAGGGATACGTTTCATTGCCCCTATTCATGTAGGAAGCTTGGTTGAAGTTGAAGCAAAAGTAATATATACCGGTAACTCATCAATGCATATCGCACTTGAGGTTAATGCCTGTGATCCTAAGTCACTTAATCGCAGATTAACAACGCATTGTATTGTGATTATGGTGGCTGTTGATCAAAATGGACAATCTGAACAAATACCAAAATGGATACCAGAAACACCCGAAGACATTAAACAACATGAATCAGCAAAAAGATTAATGGAAATGCGAAAACTCATCGGCGAAGAGATGCAAATTTTTGTAGAATAGGCGCGTTTACTCAATACACAGCTAGATAGGAAAATATCATGGCAGAAAATCTCGACGAACAACAAATCAAGAAAGTATTAGGTTACGATGACGCCCAACGGGCAAGCTACTTTCTAAAAGAAGTTTTCACTAATAATGAGATTTGGATATTAAAAGACGAGCACGGCTGTGTGATGCTTAATACTGAAGATGAAGATTGCGTACCTGTTTGGCCTAATGAAGCATTTGCACAAGCTTGGGCTACTGACGAATGGAAGGAATGTCAGGCTGAAGCTATTTCTTTAAATAAATGGTTTAGCCGTTGGTCACATGGTTTAGCTGACGATGAATTAGCGCTGGTGGTTTTTCCGAGCCAAAATGAGCAAGGGTTAGTCTTCTATCCAGAAGAGCTTGAACAAGAACTAAAAAATAAACAGAAAAATCAATCAGTAAAAGGGCAGCGTTAATTTCATGAGTTTTACTTCTTTAGTACTAGATAAAAGTCTAACCGACGCTGTTAAAGCCCTTGGTTATGATGAAGCCACTCCTATTCAGCAGAAAGCTATTCCCGCCATTTTAGCTGGAAAAGACATAATGGCTGGAGCGCAAACAGGAACAGGGAAAACAGCAGCCTTTGCGCTCCCCATTTTACAAAAGCTAATGGCTAAGCTTCCTGAAAATCGTCCTGTTCGCGCTTTAGTGTTAACACCAACGCGTGAACTTGCTCAACAGGTTTATAAAAGCTTTGCTAATTACGCAGAAAACACTGAGCTGAATATCGCAGTCGCCTATGGTGGTGTGAGTATTAATCCACAAATTACCGCATTAAATAAGGGTGCGGATGTTTTAGTGGCAACACCAGGACGACTACTTGATCATATTATTAATGGATCTCTGTCATTAACTGAACTGGAATGCTTAGTTTTTGATGAAGCTGACCGTATGTTAGATATGGGCTTTAAAGATGAGATTGACCGTATTTTAAATCGTGTACCGCTTAAGCGACAAACATTGTTATTTTCAGCAACGTTTGACGATGCTATTTTCAAGCTGAGTAAAAGTTTATTAACAGATCCTGAATTAATTGAAGTTAGTGAGCGTAATGCTGCTGCAGCAAAAGTTGAGCAAATTCTCTATACCGTCGATAGTGACCGAAAGCGTGAATTAACCTCCTTTTTGATCGGTTCAAAGAATTGGAAACAAGTCCTTATCTTCACGCGTACTAAGGTAACTGCCGACGCTTTAGCGAAAGAAATGTGTAAAGACGGTATTAAAACGCAATCAATTCATGGTGATAAATCTCAAGGCGCAAGAGAGAAAGCGTTAGCAGAATTTAAAGAAGGAAAAACCCGCGCTTTAGTGGCTACTGATGTAGCGTCTCGTGGTTTAGATATTGCTGACTTAAATTATGTGATTAACTATGAACTCCCTTATATCGCCGAAGATTATATTCACCGAATAGGTCGTACGGGTAGAGCAGGCAATGAAGGTGTAGCTGTTTCATTCATGAGTCCTAGTGAAGAATGGTTACTAGAGGCGGTAGAAAAGGTACTTGATACCCGTTTATTACAGCAATGGTACCCTGGATATGAACCAGACTTAACAAAAACAGAAAAGCCAGCAAGAAAAGGTGGACAGAAACAGCGAGATAGGAAAAAAGCGTTAGGTCAAAGCGCACGCTCGAAAAAACGAACCAGTACAGAAAGTAAATATGGGCGTCGTTAAACTTATCTTTGTCAGCTAACCTAGATACTTACTGGCAATGGGCCAACTCATTAATATGCTAGCGCCAGCAATGGCGCTTTTATTTTCTCTGTTTTCGACGCGAAGCTGACCAAAGTGATTTTTTATAATTTCAGCACATAACGATAGACCTATACCAGAACCTCCAGGTTTAGTCGTATAAAAAGGCGTTAATACATTGTTGAGATTAGCAAAACCTGGGCCGTTATCTTCAACTTCAATTATTTGTTGATCTTGTTTATAAAATGCTTTTATGACAATTTGGGTTTGAGGGTTTCATTTGCTTCTTGCGCATTTTTCACTAAATTTATGATCACTTGCGCTATTTGTTCTACATCCCCAAAGCATTGTTGATTACCTTGGAATTCAATAATACAAAGCTGCTCATTAACTAATAATTTTGTTTCATCAATAATTTCACTTAAATCAAACCACTCAAGCCTAGGTAATCGAAGTTGAGTTAATTTGCTGTATTCACTAATAAAAGACAATAAACGATTACTACGTTTATGGATACGAGAAAGTACTAAACGGGTTTGCTGTTCATTCAATGCATCTGCCGATAATAAAGTATCTGTCATAGAAGCAATGGGTGTTAACGAGTTACGTAACTTATGACCCAAAACACGAATTAAGTTTTGTTGAGTTACGCTGCTATTTTTATTTAATAATTGAGAAATGTTGATAGCAGAAAAAAGCCAATGATCTTGGCTCTCTTGCTTGTATTGAATACTTTGACACTGCCATTGTTGATCAAATTTGGGGTGAGTTAGTTGTCCATCTTGATGTTTGAAACCTAAGTCGCTTGCAAAGCTTCCTACTAGAATGGGTTGTTTGTATTTGCTTGCGAAACTATTTGTCCATCAAGTAGCTGAATTTGGCGACTTGCACAACGTGCATAGCGAGAATCATGGGTTACCATTACAATAGTAGAACCTGCTTTATTCAGTGTTTCCAATAAAACCATAACTTGGTCACCATTTTTACTATCTAGGTTACCGGTGGGCTCATCCACTAAAATCAAATCAGGTTTCCCAACTAACGCACGAGCGATGGCAATACGTTGTTGTTGACCACCTGATAACGGATTAGGTCGATAACGTTGACGGTGTGCCATATCAACTTGCGCTAATACTTCTTGAACACGTTGCTTAATTTCTGCCTTTTTTACCTTCCTGTGTTCAAGTGGCAAAGCGACATTTTCAAAAACGGTCAAACTATCGATTAAATTAAATGATTGAAAAACATAACCGATATGTTGGTTTCTAATTTGGGTACGTTGGTCAACCTTTAGGCCTTGGGTATTAATTTCTGCTATTATATATTCACCTTCGCTGGCGTTATCCATTAACCCCATAATTGACAATAGTGTTGATTTTCCGCAACCAGAAGGTCCGGTAATAGCAACAAACTCACCTTGATGAATATCTAAAGACACACCTTGTAATGCATGCGTTTCAATTTGTTTGCTATCGAAACGTTTATGAACGTTATTCATGTTAACTACAGTTTTCATTATTATTTCCTTATTTTTATGATTGTTTTAATGACTACATTTTCATAATCAATATTTAGAATTAACGTTAATAAGTAACGGTTAATTCTTTGAATTTTTCATAATGGCGAGTATCACTGCTAATAATTTCATCGCCAATACTTAACCCCTCAATTATCATCAATTTGTTTTGAGAAAGTTCTCCGAAAAAAACTTCTCGTTGCACAACAGTATTTTTGCTAGTTTTTACGAATACACTTTGTTTTGAACGTGGGCGAAGACCCGATTTTTGCTTGATAAAAGTGGCATTGGTTTCGTGTTTTACAAATACTTGTGCAGAAACGGACAGGGAGGGGCGAGCGTTCGAAGTCAGTTCTCTGTCAATTACTACTTCAGCTAATACAGAGCCATTCGTTACAATACTTTCAATACGGCTTATATGTGCTTTGACTGAGCCTTTTTGAGTGTTAATCATGACGGGAGCGCCAATATCAATTTGATCTGCTAACTGTTGTGGCAAGCGTAAACGAGCGATTAATTCTAAATCACTGCCTACTTTCGCAAGTGATTGGCCCAACTGAACACTTTGCCCTAATTCAACTTCTAAACTTTGTAATGAACCTGAAATTTCACCTTTTACATGCATATCTCCAAGTTGAGCTTTTTCAATTTCGGCCTCAATATCAGCGATACGACCTTGATAATTTAAGTGCAGACTTTGTTGTTCATATTTAAAGGCTTCTCGTTGTGCTAACAGGCACTTAGCTTGGTTAACTTCTTGCTAAAGTTTAGGGTTTGTTAATAATAGTATGATAGTTTCAGTTGTTATTTGTGTTCCTGGGCGAACTAAAATTTCAGCGATTTTACCCATTGCTGGCGCCGTGAGTAAACGCTCTTTGGCAGAATAAAACTCACCATAAGCATTTGTGTAAATATCAAGAGCACCTTGCTCAACTCTTTGAAAAGTTAACGTGGTATAAGCTACTTCTTTTATCGCTTTACTACTCACAGCGAAAGCAGCATAACCAATAAGTGCAATAAACAAACTAAAGGCTAACCATTTTTTCCAAGGTTTTTGTGTAAATAATTTTATTTCCATCAAACATCTATTGCTATAAGTATAAAGTTTAATAGTGTAATGGAAGAGTTGTGCCAACAATTAAATTATATATTTATCAAGGTGGTATGTGTTTTTGTTTAATGCAGAGGGGAGTAACTGTTCGTTTTTGATGGGCGTATGTTCGGAAATGTAAAAGCCGATTAAATTTACACTTAATCGACTTTCGTTAATGACTTATGTTGATGTAAGCATTACAACGTAAAGAGGTGAGCCACTAATGCAGTGTAATCTGCGAAAAAGTTTTTAGTATCAAGTGCCTTGGAATTGATTAAATATTTTCCGTTAACCACCATTGTAGGTACACCTGATAAATGACGAGCCTTTGATAAGTTATCTTGCGTTTGTTTATTGCGCTTAGCTTGACTAATAATACTAAAGTTTTTCATTCCTTTATCAAATTTAGCGCCATCTCCACCGCTTAACACAAAAATATTACGAATGTCTTTTTCAGAGTTTACTTTTGCACGATCTGTTTGCAAATATTTGAAAACAGCAGGAGAGAATTTTTTAGCTACGCCTGTTTTTTCAGAAATTATCAATGCTTTACTCAGCATAAATTGAATTTCTTGCGAAGAATGGCCCATGAAATCTACGTGGGTTTTTTCAAATTTGACACCGTCGGGTAAAACTTTTTCGAATTCACTTAGGTAAGGTTCGTAAGCGCGACAGGCTGGACAGTAATAAGAGAAGTATTCTCTGAGCTCTGGCTTATTTGTACCTTGTTCAGAAATCATCGTGTAATGTGTGCCTTCTACATATTTACTACCTTGTGCTGATACATTGGCTGTAACAAATAAGGTCAGGGCGATGAATCCGCAAAATAGTGCTTTAAAAGCTTTCATGGTGCTCCTTGGGAATTATACTTTAAATTTTATTGTTGCGATTATAGACCCATGTAGAAATTGTTCGTTCAACGTTAAATGTAAATATTTATTTCGTAATACACTTTTACAGAACTGATTATGTATAGTTAACCATTAAATATAAGCTTAGCTTATTTAAGGTAATAGCTAAAAATTACTAAAACTTGTATTTTTATATTATTGAATATTATAAAAATTACTAAACGCCACCTTGTTAGTCACTGTTATAAATATATTTTCAGTGTATATACTCTTGTCTAAAACGCATCCTCTTTGATGTTGTTAAGTATATATTGTTGAATCAACTGATGACAATCTAACGATATAAACTTACACTTAATATAAGTAAGGCTTATGTATTTTTTTGGGTGATAATGGATCAGCGTCTTAAATATTTAAATGCATTACGCACTTTTGAAAGTGCTGCTCGGCATAAAAGCTACACCATAGCGGCAAAAGAGTTGTTCGTTTCACAAGCTGCGGTTAGTCAACAGGTGCGTCAATTAGAACAAGTATTGTCTGTTAAGCTCTTTATACGTAGTGGACGAAAAATGCTATTAACGGAAAGTGGAGACAGCCTTTTCGCGTCAACACACCAAGCACTCAGTTTATTGGTAAAAGGACTTAACAGTATTCAAAATGAAGACGTTGCTGGCGATTTAACGATTACGTCAACCCAAGCATTTTGTTCACTATGGTTGATGCCACGTTTATTTAGGTTTTCTCAGCTGTATCCTGATGTAAATGTGCGTATTTTAGGTTCAAATCAAAAAGAAGATTTGCATAAAAAGCAGATTGATTTAGGAATTCGTTTTGGTGTTAAAAATAGCGTCTCAGGCTCTGAAAACCTTGTGATGGAAGACTTTGGGGAAGATGTGGTATATCCGATCTGTTCTCCAAAACTGTTACAACATACATGGCTTAAAAGTCCTAAAGATATATTAGATTGCACATTAGTGAGTGTAGAAAACGAGCGTTTAGTTACTTGGGAGTCGTGGTTTGAACACGCTGGTGTTGAAGGTTATGAAAAGGTGACTAAAAAAACAGAAGTAACCTCAAGTGATATGGCATTAAGTGCGGTATTAAGTGGGCATGGCGTTACGCTTGCAGCCAGTGCTATCTTTTCACAATATATACCTACTAAACAATTGGTTGTACCTTTTAAAATAAAACATCCAATGATTTGTACACGTTATTTTGCTTATGATCCCAACTCTGTAAAACGTAAGCGCATTCAGGTTTTTATTGACTGGGTACGTACTGAAATGGCAAGCTCTGAGCCGAAAGTTTTATTGCGCTAACGTCCCTTTATACCCTTAATGTTAAGGAATACATATAGATGCCTTGTATTTTAGTTGTTGATGACCGGCCTGATATACGCCTGAGCTTAGCCGTATTATTAGAAGATCATCATTACACAGTAATCGAAGCAGATAATCCTCAAATCGCACAAGTGAAACTTAAAAACCATAGTATATCCTTGATATTATTAGATATGAATTACCAGTTAGACACAACATCAGGTGATGAAGGGGTAGCTTTTCTTACTTGGTTACAAGACTCTTCATTTGCACAGACGCCAACAATAGCCATGACTGCTTGGTCGAACACCGACTTGGTCGTGAAAGCGATGAATTTAGGTGCAAACGACTTCATTGAAAAGCCATGGCGTAATAAACAGTTGCTTCATACGGTTGAACAACAGTTCAATCTACTTCACTTAGAAAATCAAAATAAAAAATTAAAACAACAACTTACTAAACATCATTTTGATGAATATGTTTGGCGTTCACCGGTAATGACGCAATTATTGAAAAAAGTCAAAGCAGTGGCAAATACGGATGTCAGTATTTTATTAACCGGTGATAATGGCACGGGGAAAAGTGAACTTGCTCGTTTCATTCATCAGCAATCTCATCGAAAAAGTGAAGCCTTTATTTCCGTTAACATAGGCGCTATCAGTGAATCTTTATTCGAAAGTGAAATGTTCGGCCATAAAAAGGGGGCCTTTACCGATGCGAAAAATAATCGTATTGGACGATTTGAACTTGCTGAAAAAGGCTCACTATTTTTAGATGAAATTGCCAATGTTCCATTAGCCCAACAAGCAAAGTTATTGCGCGTGCTAGAAAATGGAGAGTATGAGGTTTTAGGCTCAAGTACCACTCAAAAAACTAATGCTCGGGTAATATCAGCAACTAACGGAGATTTTACCCAACTCCTGAGTGCCGAATTATTTAGAGAAGATTTATATTATCGCCTTAATACAATTGAATTTAACGTGCCCTCTCTAAAAGAGCGAACTGAAGATATTCTCTCGTTAGCCCAATACTTTGTACAAAAATTTTCAAAAAAATATCAACGATCAGTGAAGTCTATTTCATATGGGGCCGAACAGGCTATGCTTGATTATCACTGGCCAGGCAATGTGAGAGAAATGAGCCACTTGGTAGAAAGGGCTGTTTTACTCGCTGAACATGAGCAGTTATTGACGGAAGATTTACATATTAACAATGTTAGCCACCCTGCTTCTGTAGAGTCTATGTTAAACAACGATAACGTTAAAAATCAATATGGCCCTCAATTACCATTAATGACATTGGCGGAAGCGGAATTAGCTATGGTGAAATTAGCATTAGCTAAAGCTGCGGGTAATGTGCCTAAAGCAGCGATATTATTGGGTTTATCAAAAGCATCGATGTACAGACGAGTGGAGAAATACGCTCTTGCTAAAAACTAATTCTCTAGAAGGGTTTATACAAAAAAAAACTGGGTATACTTTGTACGCTTATTTTATTGCTAAGTGGCTATGTCTCATGGCTTTTATTAATAAAGTGGGAGTGGATTTTAATTATTGAATTACTCCTTTTTAGTGTTTTTTTTGGATTTGTTTTGTCGGTAAAACAACAAATAATGAAGTCTTTTACCCGCGCGTCATTGCATATAGACGCGATCAATCAAGAGGATTACAATCAATTTGGAAAATCGACTTTTCCGACAGGCAAAGTGAGTAAATTTCATCAGCAGTTGAAACAACTCAGTGAAAAATTACAGTCCCAAAAGTCTCATTACGATCAACAAGCTTTTTTGGTTTACCAACTCATTTCTCAGTTAGACACCCCAGTGCTTATATTTAATGAAAAGCACCAACTTACCTTGGGTAACGAAGCTTTCTATTATTTGTTTAAGCAGCCTTGGCAAATGTTTCGTCATGCCACAGCAGATTTACTCGGTTTACATTACAGTGATGGACACTGGCAATTTATTGATCAAGCAAAGCACAATCGTTGGCAAATACGTCACAGTGAATTCATCGATGATGGTGAGAATCATCAACTACTTGTTTTTATTGATATTGAACCTGCGTTAAGGGAAAGCCAACTTAATGCATGGCAGCAAATTATTCGTGTATTGGGCCATGAAATTCGTAATTCATTAACGCCTGTCTCATCGATGGCAGAGACTTTGGCTGATAAGGCAAGCAACGAAAGAGATAAGATGATACTTGGTGTGATCACCGAGCGTTGCTTACACTTACAATCATTTGTTAACCGATATTCGTCTATTTCCCAACAATTACAAATACATAGTCAGTTGTTATCCGTTAAGCATGTTATTAAATCTATTTCAGGTTTGTTCACTGATGTTAATATTACGCTTAATGCGACTATTGATGAATTTTGGGCGGATAGTGAATTTATAGAGCAAATTTTTATTAACTTATTCAAAAATTCTCAAGAGGCTGGCGCCAAAGATATAAGGGTTAATTTGGCACTTCAAGATCAATATTACATTATTGAAGTTGTAGATAATGGTCATGGTTTTAGTAATTTGAATAACTTATTTGTACCACTCTATTCTACAAAGCCACAAGGCCAAGGTATCGGATTAAGTTTTTGTCGTAATATTGTAGAGCAACATCACGGAGTCATGGAATTGCATAATAATGATGATAACGATTCATCCCAGCAGGGCGTTACGGTAATGATGATACTCCCAAAGCCATTTAAAACGTGACCTGTAGGTTGGTTCGTTTATGAACTATACCAAGGTTCGAAAATGAACTTTTCCATCAGGTACATTTAAGTCGTACAGATGAAACTATTTGTAACAATATGAGCAACAAGAAATATGATAGTTTTTTGTTAACGGTCAAAGTTTTGATATAGTAAAAAAAATACAAAAAAAGGGTTGAGAATTCAAATGAAATTATTTACAAAAATCGCATTAGCGAGTGTTATTACTGTTCTAGCTACGGGTGCTATGGCAGATTCTGCAAAATCAATGAAGCATGCACAAAAAGCGACTGATTTACGTCAATCAATTTTTAGTTTACTTGGCAGTAATATGGGCCCATTAGGCGGCATGGCGAAAGGTAAGATAGCTTTCGATGCAGAAAAAGTAGGTAAACACGCTTTACGTATTAATCAATTATCAATGATGATTGCAGACTATACTCGCACTGATACTTCAGCGCATAAAGTAGAAACAGAAGCATTAGATAAAATTTGGGCACAACCAGATGATTTCGCTAAACGCATAAAAGACTTAACTGCAGCCTCAGCTAATTTACAAAAAGCGGCGTTAAGTGGCAATGAAGGTTTGATCAAGAAAGCCATTGGCGGTGTTGGTAAAACATGTGGCGGTTGTCATGACGACTTTAAAGTAGATTAATAAGTTATCGTGGTCACTACCTTTATTGACCTACGAACTAACGATTAGAATAAGCTCAGCCTTATATAAAAATATAAGGCTGATATTTAGAAAATATAGAACGTTAAATTAATAATAATACGCTTCGATAATAGGGGCATTCACCACCACCAACCAGTATATAAATGCGGAAACGGCTAAAACTAATAAAACCGCTAATAATATCTTAGAATGCTTTATTGAGTCAGAAGCATCGACTAAATGTTTAGGTTTTTTACCTGTGATCATGGGTAAAATTAGAGACTGTTTTTTTACGCGAACATAATATGCTATCGCCAAAAGATGCAGAGCAATGGCGGCAATCATAACGTCAAAGACATTGTGATGTAAAAAAAACATAACACGTTCAACTTCCTTACTGACACTATCGTAGTAAGGCCCAGAAGAAAATACGTCATCATTGATAAATAATCCACTAGTAGCCTGTAAACTGATGAGAAAAATCATCAAAAAAACCATCAAACTTCCTAATGGATTATGACCGGGACTATTCTTAATTCGATTACTTTTAAATTCATTAATATACAAACTAAGGCGGCTAGGTGTTGGAAAGAAAGATATAAATTTCGAGTGCTTAGTTCCTACGAATCCCCACAATATTCTGAACACCAGCAAACCTAAAGTGAAATACCCAAGTTTCATATGAATATCAATCAAATCGTTGTCTTGATCAGAAGTGTACCAAGAGGCAATAACGGTACAGGCAAATAGCCAATGAAAAAGTCGTAAAGGTAAATCCCAAATAAGAACATGTTTAGGCAAGATTAGGTTCCAAATAGACATAAAGTATTAATTGTAATAGCTACAAATTATTAAGTAAAAAGGAATTAATCAAATACTTCGTATCAATAATGGTTTTTTTTGAGTTCATTATCGAACTAGTACGATAACAAGGTTAGGTAATTAATATTTCTTATTGATTTATATGGATAAAATTTTTGGCACGAAATTCGCTATATCAAAGTAGATTGAATGACTGCTAAGCAACAACCAAGAGAATAATGTGGATATTTTAAAACAGAAGCCTAAAAAGACATTGCTCAATAACAAAGGACTAATAGTAACGATAACCGTTGTTATTGTTATTGTATTGGTAAGTTATGCAAAAGCGTCACTTAATAATGTCAGCCTAGCGAGAAAAGATTTATTGCTTGCAACGGTAAAGCAAGGAAATATAGACGTTACCGTAGAAGGATACGGCAAATTAACGTCTGATAAGCTGCAATTAATTACGACACTCACCAAAGCAACGGTTGCAGAAATCGTATTAAAGCCCGGTGCAACCGTTACCAAAGAAAGCATAATCGTAAAATTAGCCAATCCAGAACTACAACAACAAGTACAAAGTGCTAAATATTCATTAGCCGAGTCAAGAGCCAATTTACGCCAGCTAAAATTAAACCAAAGACGCGAAACACTCAACGAAAAATCAGATTTTTTAGAACTTGTATCACAGCACAAAGGTGCTCGTTTAACGTTAACGGCACAAAATAAATTGGTTAAAAGCGGTATTGTGAAACAAATAGATTATCAAGAAAGTATATTACGAGAAGAGCAGTTAAAAGAGCGAATTGAAATATTTAAAGAGCGTAATGAACAACTTAAAGAAGTACATAAAGAAGCCATAAATATACAACTAGAACGCATCAAACAAGTTGAACAAAGACTAACAATCGCTAAAGACCGGAACAGTAAATTAGTGGTAAAAGCAGGATTTGACGGTGTTTTACAACGTTTATCTGTGAAGCTTGGAGAAAGCTTGTCACCGGGCCAAGAAGTGGCTTTAATTGGCAGTGTTACAGAACTTATTGCGTTGATACGAGTCCCTCAAAACCAAGTACAGTTAGTTAAAATTGGCCAGAAAGTTATGGTTGATACCCGTCAGAAACTGATTGAAGGGATTGTTAAGCGTATTGACCCTATTGTTGACAAAAACACTGTAGAAGTTGAGATTTCATTCCCTGGTAAATTACCTCGAAGTGCGAGACCAGAGCAAAATATTGATGCGGTGATCACCGCTAAAATCCTAAAAAACATTTATTACATTGACCGACCTGCAAATGTGCAAGCGCAGAGTGACACTTCGCTGTACCGGCTTAATGAAGAAATGTCTGAAGCTAAAAGAGTCGATATAAGTTTTGGGGAAAAAACGGGACGATTTATTGAAATAAGTGCGGGAGCCGATTTGGGCGAACAATTTATTATTTCAGATTTAAGTAACTATAAAACAGCAAAAATCTCGATTCTATAATTGAGTCATAAAATTATAAAAGGATAGGTACATGAGCACAGCCATTTTATTATTAAAAAATATCGGTAAAATTTTTGAAACTGAAGAACTTGAAACACATGCGTTGAAATCAATTAACTTAACTGTTAATAAAGGCGATTACGTTTCAATATCTGGTCCTTCTGGCTGTGGTAAATCAACGCTTTTATCAATTATGGGTTTGTTGGATGTTAGTAGCAGTGGAGAGTATTTCATTGAAGGGGTCAATGTAACTGACTTATCGCTGGATCAAGCTGCAAAAGTCAGAAATGCAAAGATTGGATTTATATTTCAATCGTTTAATTTAATAGACGAGCTTACAGTTTTCGACAACGTGGCACTTCCATTACGCTACCATGCCGATAAGCCTAATAACGCGACAATCAAAAAACGTGTCATAGCGTGTTTAGAAAAAGTAGGTCTATCACATCGAATTAGTCACAAACCAAATCAACTTTCTGGCGGACAACAGCAACGTGTTGCCATTGCTCGTGCACTAGTCGCAAACCCTGCTGTGCTATTAGTCGATGAACCTACGGGTAACCTTGACTCTAAAAGTGCTGACCAAGTGATGGACGTACTAGACCAACTAAACAAGGCTGGCACAACGATTTGTATGGTAACGCATGATCCGCGTTATGCAGATATGGCGCGTACTAAAGTTCAACTTCTTGATGGTGCTATTTTACAATCGCCGGGTATAAAACTAGCCAGTTAATTCACATAATTTAACCGTAAATAGCATTGTGAAATATGAACGGAATCCAGTTCACCAAGATGCTAAATATCTAAGATAAGAAATAATCCTGAACCTTATTCAGGATGATGGTCAGAATATAGGGTAATGGAAAATGAACAGTTATTTAATTAAACAAGCGTATTTAAGCTTAAAGCAAAAACCTATTTTTGTACTCAGTGTGGTTTCTACCATGGGCCTAACACTAGGTGCTTTATTATGTGTGCTGACATTAGCGTATGTCATGTTAATAAAACCATTACCTTACCCTGATCAAGAACGTTTATATAATGTTGAACATCAATTAATCAGTAATGAAAATGCAATTGATGGCCGTGCTTTTACTTACCCTAATTTAATGCATTTATATAACCAGCAGTCTTTATTTGAGCAAAGTGTTTTAATGTATGTTGATGGCGGGGTAATTACTTCATTGCCAAGCGAACCTATGGTGGCCATATCATTTATAACGCCACAATGGTTTTCATTGTTCTCTGCAAAAATGGCGATAGGCAGGGGGTTTGAAGAAAGTGAAAAAGTGAACAGTTATAACCCCGTTGCCGTTTTAACTTATGAAACATGGCAAAATAAGTTTAATGGCGACATTAATGTGCTTGAAAAAAACCTGACGTTAAGCGGAAATAACTACCGAATTATTGGTGTACTCGCAGAAAATAACATTGAAGCGCCACTCGCCGGCGCTGGTTTTAAAACCGAGTTATATCTTCCATGGGATTATAATTCGGCAAGTGAAAGAGAACGAAAACGTTGGGGAAATGATGATAGCGGTTTGATATATGTTGGCAAGCTGAATAAGCAATATGCGGAATATTCCAAGCCACAAATTGATCAAATACTAACAAAGGTCGTCAATGAGAATTGGCAAAGTAAGGTATCGGGTCATGACTTTTTTAAAAATTGGTCGATCGTACTTGAAACACAAACATTAAAATCTTTTATTGTTAGCGATGGTGAACGTAGTGTTTACTTATTATTGATTGGATCATTAGGTTTACTTTTTATTGCTTGCGCTAACATCGCCAATTTATTTGTTTCACGAACAGTAGAACGTCAACAACAACTTGCTATTTCTGCGGCTGTTGGTGCTTCTAAAGCACAATTATTTCGCAATATTTTAGCTGAAACAGGGCTGTTAATGTTTGCCGCTATTATACTCGCGCAGGTTGTTATTTTTGTTGGTTTTAGTGTTTTACAATATTACCTTGGTGATTTTCTACCACGCATTGATGAACTTGAACTCAATGCATTTTCATTTTCAGCTTCTATTTTACTTTTAGTCTTGTTAACACTTACCTTCTCACATTTATGTTTGAAAATGATCAACTATCATGCACTTAACGCTACGTTGCAATCAGGTGGCAAAGGCAGTGGTATTCAAGTATCAAAGCGTGTGCGAAACATCTTAATTAGCAGTCAAATAGCGACAGCAACCGCCTTAGTCTTTATTAATGTCGTTTTGTATAAAGACGCCAATGAATTAGTAAACCAACCTTTGGGTTATCAAACAAATAACATTACCTCGGTGGTATTGGCATTACCCAATGTTGAAAGCGAGATAAAAGCACAAAAACTCACTGCCCTTAAAGCTGAGTTATTAGCCCATCCGAAAATAAAAAAAGTAAGCCAAGCGATGCGACCCACAGGCTTTGGTACTTTGGCATTAACAGCTATGGAAACAGACAATCGTTATACCGTGCTAGGGAAAGATATTGATGAACAATACTTTAGCATGCTCAAACAAGAGATTGTTGAAGGTGACAACTTTAGTGCTGCAGATATTAAAGACGACAGAAGCGTGATGATTGTTAATGATGTTTTTGCACAAAGATTAGCGCCAAATGGCAGTGCGATTGGCTTTAAATTTAAAAATGGTGTTGAAGTTATTGGTGTTGTAAAAAGTATTAATATGCCTGGCATACAGAGAGTAGAGTCTCGTTTTTATTACCCCGCAAGTTTGGCAAGAAATATGTTGCTAATAGAACAGCATCAAGGGCAAAAATTTAATCGTGATGAAATGATTAGTGCGATGAAAAGCGTTGATAAAAAATTAAGTTTATTCACCTTCACATCACTCAATGAATATAAAGATCGTCGATTATTTTCTTCAGTAACTACAGCCGTTACGACACTAGTATTGGCTATTTTAACGTTATTACTATCAGGTTTAGGTTTGTACGGTATTCTTAACTATTCTAGCCAAATGCGTCGTTTTGAAATTGGTACTCGCATGGCTATTGGTGCAAAGGGTAAAGATATTGTTAGCTTAGTCTTTAAAGATAATGCTGGCGCATTAGGCATTGGTTTAGCGGTAAGTTTTGTTGTATTACTTGTTTTGTATCTTGGGTTCAGTGATACATTAAATGCTTATATTAGCTTAGAGCTTCTCCCCTTATTTATTCTCACAGTGGGAGCAATATCACTGCTTTCATCACTTGCCTGTTATGTGCCGTTACGCCCGTTTATTAAAAACCCCGTTATTCATGCCTTAAAGGGGAGTGAATAATGAATTTATTTATCTATCAGTTAAAACAAGCATTTTTAAGCCTTAAGAAAAAACCAGGCTTTGTTTTTAGTGTTGTTTCAACCATGGGCGTTACGTTAGGCGCCTTGTTATGTGTGTTAACACTAGCCTATTTATTGTTGATTGAGCCATTGCCTTACCAAGAACAAGATCGTTTATTTGTTGCTGAGCATCAAATTGTTGGCGAAGAAAAGGAAGATCAAGGTAAATCTTTTAGTTATCCAGGGTTAGTGGATTTATACAAAAGTAAAGCAGCATTTGAGCAAGCTGCAATGATGACTTACGGTCAAGGTGTGATTATTTCTCATAATAGTCAACCGCTTGTTAATACCGCCTATGTTACACCTGAATTACATCAGGTTTTAGCTTCTCCAATGGCGTTGGGTCGTATGTTTGAGTCCAGCGAAGCGATCAATACCAATAACCCTGTCGCTATGCTGAGTTATCACACTTGGCAGCATAATTTTAATGGTAGCGCTGATATCCTTGAGCAAAAAATCAACCTAGGTGGTGTTAGTTATCGCATTGTAGGAGTGTTGGCTAAGCATTTTGTTGAACCTACATTGTCTGAAATTGGACGAGAAACGCAAGTTTGGTTGCCATGGGACTATAACCAAGAAGGTGAGTGGCGCAGACAAAATTTTGGTGAAGTAAGTGATAATCTGATGTTCATTGGTTTATTGAAAATAGGAGTTAATTCTCTTCAGGCACAACAACTTTTAACACCTTTAGTGAACGAACGTTGGCAGGAAGGTGTTGCTGATGATGACTTTTTTAAGGGTTGGTCAGTCGACATACGGGTACGTCCGGTTAAAGACGTTATGCTCGGACAGAGCGAATCTATTGCGGTAATCTTGTTAGCGGGTGTCATTTTTTTAGTCTTAATTGCTTGTGCCAATATATCTAACTTGTTTATGTCGCGTACCGTAGAAAAACAACGTCAAATGGCCATTAATGCCGCAATTGGCGCCACTAAAAAACATTTATTTAAAGCGATGCTGGCTGAAACCAGTTTGCTGATGTTTATGTCTATTATCCTCGCATTAGTGATTGCCAAGAGTGGGTTTTATCTTATGCAGCAATATCTGGATACGATTTTACCTAGAGTTAATGAGCTAACACTTAATCCAATAACCTTTGGTTGTGCGGCATTGATCACGCTTATTTTCGCGTTGTTTTTCGCTAAATTAAGTACGCGTATGATCAATTATCATGCGCTAAATTCTACGTTACAAAACAGTGGTAAAGGCAGTGGTTTACAAGTATCTAAAAAGACTCGTCAAGTATTAATCGCCAGTCAAGTAGCCTTAGCGACGGTATTGGTCTTTGCCAACTTTGGTTTGCTTAAAGGTGCAATAAAGACCATCAATACACCAATAGGTTTTGTCACTGAGAATATATCGACCTTGACTCTGAATTTTTCATCAACTGATTTTCCTAGCCATGCAGAATCGGTGCAGATTATGGCCGAAATAATGGAAAAACTGTCCGCATTGCCTCAGGTGGAATCTATTGCTCAAGGAAGTTCACCACTTAGTGGTTTTTATGTCAGAGCGTTAATCAATATTGATAATAATGAAAGGTATACACCGTATTCCAAGGGTGTTGATCATCGATATTTTAGTTTGATAGAGCAGCAAGTATTGCAAGGAGATAATTTTACAAATGTAGGTCGCCGAGATGGAGCCAATGTCATCATTGTTAATCAAACATTTGCTAAGCAATTAAAAGCTAACGGCGATGTGCTCGGCATGCAGCTATCAACGGGTTCGCCTGACCCCTTAAAAATAATAGGTATAGTTAAAGATATTACTATTGCTAGTGATAGTTACACGGGTTTTGACAATACTTTTTTAAGCTCAGGTGTACCAAGAGTCTATTTACCCAATGGACTGAGTGGTCGTTCTTTTATGCTTAAGCTTAAATCCGGTCAGTCAGTTAGTCGTCAACAACTGGGTAAATTATTAGCCGAAGTTGACTCAAGATATTCTGTATTTAGTTTCAATTCAGCCAATGCTCTTCTTACCAAAAGCTTGTTTACTGAAATAACGACTGCAGTAACAACCGCAGCTTTAGCGTTAATTACATTTTTTCTCGCGGGGATAGGTTTATATGGGATCTTAAGTTACAGCACTCAAATGCGCCGCCTTGAATTAGGTACTCGTATGGCCGTTGGTGCAAAGCGCCTTGACTTAATATTACTGATCATAAAAGACAACGTGAAGCCTATTATTGCTGGCGTATTGTTTAGCCTCGTTATTTTATTGAGTGTGTATTTCTTTTTTAGTGTTGAGCTTTCGACTTATATCACCCTGCAATTAGCGCCACTGTTTGTCGCGACACTCCTATTAATTTCTACTCTTTCGTTATTGGCTTGTTATTTACCCTTAAGACGATTTATTAATTCACCTGCGATAAGCAACTTAAAAGGAAGTGAATAATGAACTTATTTACCTATCAACTAAAACAAGCTTTTTTAAGCCTTAAGAAAAAACCCGGTTTTGTTTTCAGTGTTATTTCTACCATGGGCATTACCTTAGGGGCTTTGCTGTGTGTATTAACGCTGGCGTATGTGATGCTAATAAAGCCGCTACCGTACCCTGATCAAGACCGATTATATCGTGTTGACAGCCAACAATTTGATGCTGCTGGCGCTTTAAATGTAACTGCTTTTAGTTACCCGAGTCTCGTGCATTTATACAGGCATCAACAAGAGAAGAACCAGCAGGTTTTCGACCAAGTGGCTTTATCAATTTATGACGATGAAGTACTAACGTCACTCGCCACGCAGCCAACATTATCAACCGCCTATGTTACCCCTGAATGGTTTAAGCTTACTGCGGCAAGTATGGCTATAGGGCGACCATTTTCTGAGTCTGAGCACATTAATAGTAATATTCCTGTTGCGGTATTAAGTTATCAAACATGGGTGAATGACTTTGCTGAAGCAACGGATATTCTCGATGAAAAAGTGACTTTTCGTGGTATAAGTTTTCAGGTTATTGGTGTTTTGTCGTCAGCGTTTATTGAACCTAAAATATCAACCATTGGCCGAGAAACCAACGTTTGGTTACCTTTTAACTTTAATGCTGGCGGCGAAACGTATCGAGCACGTTGGTGGGACAGGGCGAATAACTTAACCTTTATTGGCAAACTTGCTAAAGATGAAAATGTTGCACAAGCGCAAGTTACCCAGCTAGTGAATGAAACCTGGCAAGAGAATATCGACCAAAATGGCTACAACAAAGGTTGGCATATCGAAACGCCTTTATTGTCTTTTCAATCGGTGATTTTAGGCGAAAGTGGTCGTAGCGCATATTTGTTGTTATTGGGCGTTATTGGCTTGTTAGCCATCGCGTTTATTAATATCGCTAACTTACAACTGTCACGCACGGTTGAAAAAAAGAACCAATTAGCTTTACGTGCAGCGGTTGGTGCTAAACGTAAAGACCTTTTTAGTGTGCTTTTTACTGAATCATTTCTGCTGATGTTTGGTGTATTGCAAACAAACTTGCAACAGGTATTGCCTCGCGTTAATGAGCTAAGCCTTGGCTTATTCACCTTAACCAGCGCGGTAATAACCTCTTTGCTCTTAGCCATTCTATTTGCTTTGTTAAGTTACCGAGCGATAGACTTACGTCGCTTAAATAACAGCATTCAAACCAGCGGTAAAGGAACAGGGCTGCAAGTGTCGAAAGGGATGCGTACTTTCTTAGTGATCAGTCAAGTTACCGTGGCTACCGTATTAATTTTTATTAATATAAATTTATTAAAAACATCATTACAAACTATTTACGATCCGTCAGTGATGAACGTTGAGCAATTAAGCAGTGTAGTACTGACTCAATCTGATGCCGTTGAATTAACGCGCGCAGAGAGCTCTGCTATTACCGCAGAGATTCAACAAAAAATTTCAGAATTACCGCAAGTGAGTGTGGCGAGTAGAAATAGTTCACCGTTAACCGATGGTGAAGGTACTTGGTCGCTAACCGAAGTAACCTCTAATCAAACCGTATTACCGCTGGGTAAAAGCGTCGATAGTCATTATTTCTCATTAATGGGACAGAATTTATTAATGGGCGATAACTTCATTGAAAGTCACTTTACTGACCGAGCGCCAGTACTGATTATTAATGAGCAACTCGCCAAGCAATTAGTTACCGAGGAACAAGGTAATTTAAGTGCAGCGCTCGGTAAGCAGCTTTCTTTTGGCGGCCCTAGCGCGTATACCATAATAGGTATCGTTAACGATCATAAATTGCCGGGAAAAACATCTATTCCAACGCGTGTTTACATGCCTAATTTAAGTCGTTCTAACTTACTGATTAAACTAAAAGACAATCAAACGTTAACGCGAGAACAGTTAGTGTCTGCGATTAAATCGACCAGTAAATCGATCAGTTTATTTGAATTCTCAACCTTAGCACAGCAAAAGGCTCAACGATTATTTAGCCAGTATACGGCGGCAATTACTACTGCAACACTCACGGTTATTACCTTCGTTTTGTCAGCGATTGGTCTGTATGGCATTTTAAGTTACAGCACCCAAATGCGCCGTTTTGAAATTGGAACACGCATGGCCATTGGCGCTAAACGAAGCGACTTAATTAAATTGATTATTAAAGACAATGCCAGTGCAATATTATTGGGCGTACTGCTGAGTGTTGGCGTGTTGTCTCTATTAACCATTGGTTTTAGTGAACAAGTCAGCCACTACATCACCTTAGAATTACTGCCGGTGTTTATAGTGACCTTAGCGATGATCAGCATACTGTCGTTATTTGCCTGCTACTTTCCTTTGCGTCAATACATTAACAAACCTGTGATCCATGCATTAAAGGGTAGCGAATAATGACGTTCACTATCACGACTTTATTTCTATATACATCTACTAATCTTTTCGTAATAAATGCTTGTATGATTTTGCACTGGTGGTATAAAAATAACGGGAATAAAAATAGAGTATAAAATGGAATACAGTGAACAGATAATTCAAGGGTGCGTAATAGACGAGTTAACGTGTCCCGATTGTGGTTGTAACCACCATCAAGTGAAAGGAGTGATTAAATATGCATTCTTTTTTGTTGAGAGTATTCCATTTTTCCCTGTTGATAAAAATACTATTATTCAATGTCAGCAATGCTGGGTTAAAACTGATGTAACTACTTTGCCAAAACAACGGGTAAAAGAGTTATCAAAAAACCTGTTTCCTGCTTGGCGACTCATCAGCAAATTTTTAGGTTCACTCTTAACGTTAATGTTCTTAGGTTACCTGATACAGGGAGAAATTGAGAAACATCAATTGTCAGATCAATTTATCGAAAAACCAGCGGTTAATGATTTTTATCATGTTGATTTTCGCTACCTCTCTAATGAACTACGCCCGAATGAAAAATATCGAATTGGTAAAGTCACAGATATTACCGGTGATATTGCCACGGTGGTTTATAGCCGATTGTTTTATCGCATGCAGCATGGTGCAGATGAAAGTATTCGAGTAGGTCATGTTACCCATTTCAGTTTTTTCTCAAGAAAACAATATCATTACAAGATTGCTGAACTGCAAAAAATGCGCTCACAAGGCGCTATATATCGTGTTGAAAGACCCGTTAAAAATGAATTACGTGGCAAGCCAGTTGTTGTGGCTAAAAAACGTTTTATAAGTAGTACGTATTTCCCTGGTGCAAGACAAAATAACTCAGGTTTAGCCTTTTTAGAAGCGAATTACATTAGTAACCATATTCAATTAGCCTTCGAAAAGTTTACCGTTTCAGCGGAAAGAGGTCATAAACTCGGGCAAGTGAATTTAGCCGAACTTTATATATCGGGTAAGCATGGAGAGCAAGATTTAAACAAAGCACTCTTTTGGTTACAAGAAGCGGCCATACAAGACCACCAAATTGCTATCGATAAATACCTGATTGTTTGTAAACAAGTGGTTGATTGCACTAAAGCTGATTTTATAAAAGTATTATCTGAACAAGGTGTGAATTTTCACATAAGAACATAGAGGGTCATGGCCTTACTTTAAAAAAAAAGCTTTTTAACCGTTTTAATAAACTACCCTCATTTGCAGAAGCTTCATTATATTCATAGGGGGAGTCTAATAGGGTTAAACGTAGTGAGTAAGTACCACCGTGCCCCCATGGCCACCATAATGCAATCATCGCTGGTGTTGAATCAGTAGCAGGACAAGCCAGTATCAGTTGGTCTTTACTCAGCTTAATTAATGGGCCTAAGTGATCTTTGATTTCAGTGGGTGCTTTTTTAATCGTTTTCTTATCCCACTCGTGTTGAAATTGCTGGCGGAGTACAGAGAGTGTTTTGTCTTTTTTATCGCGTGAAAATTCAGATAACATCACTGAAAATCTATCTTCCCAGCGCCACGACAATTGATCACCTAATGAACAAATAAGAGGGTGAGTAAGTTCTTCAACTTTTTCTTGAGAATAAGACACGAAATTTCCTATAAATAAGCTTTAAAAGAAAATTCTTTTTAAGCAAAACATCAATTATGCTTTGTATATTACAACTTATTAATACTATAAAGAAAGTGCTTTTTTGTTCTTATAACTACAATGATTTATTTACGGTAATTCTTTGTAAAAAAAGGAATTAATCATTAAATTAATTCCCTTTTTTAGTCATTGTGGATATGTTTTTTGTACAAAAAAAACACTTTAGTTTGTTTTTTCTTCGGGCGCCTCTTCCCCAACCCATTTTAAAAGAAAGTCTATTTGTTTATCGGTTAATTCGTCGTCAGTAATTCTTTTCACTTTTAATTTAGGGTTTTCAATAAAAGTAATTTTCACGCTCAGTTTTTCACCACGTTGAATGTATTCAATTGTGGTACTTTCCCCGGGTTTAAATTGCTCTAATGCACTGTGCCACTTTTCTTCATTGCGTATTTCACGACGCCCCACTTTTGTAATTTGGTCGCCACGTTCAATACCAGCCTTATAAAGAGGCGAACCGAATATTATTGGTTTTGATATAATTGCAGCATCGCCATTAAAGTTAAATTTTACGAGGCCTAGAAAAGCTTCGTCTTCATTGGCTTTAATGATTTCTAATCCAGCCTTGTTCAATAGCGGTGCGTAATCAGGTTTTATTTGTCCATATATGTGCTGATTAAAAAAACGTTTAGCAAATGCTTCATTTTCTAACAATGAGGCTAATGTTGTTAGTAGGTCATCTCGAGTGTATGGAATTTCAGGTTTACCAAAATCAGTCCACATTTTTTTCATAAAGTCATCAAGCGATTTTTCTGGAAATTGTTCACGAATAGATAGATCTAAAGCTAACGCCATCGCTCGGCCATAGATGTAATAGCTGAAAAAGATGTTGCTGAAATTTGTTTTATCAATAGAGGTACCCGCATCGGTAAAAGTAGCAAGCATGCTGGCGCCTTCAGGAGAGAAAAAGTGGCGCCCAGGCACTTGATCTGCCTGGTTTACAATGTCTGATAAAACGCTTAGGTATTCCTCAATGGTTGATTCTTGTGCGCGACGGATCATTAATTTGTCATAATAGGAGGTGAACCCTTCTGCAAACCATAGATTAGTTGTCATGTTAGGCGCACTAAAATTAAAAGGCTCTAATGCCTTAGGACGAATTCGTTCAACATTCCAAGCATGAAAAAACTCATGTGATAATGTTCCTATTTGCGAGAAGTCGCCTTCATCTAATGATTTTTTATTGGTGAGGATCGTAGAATTTCTGTGTTCCATGCCATCACCATTTACGTGTGGTAAATAACACGCAATAAACGTATATTCGCCATAATCAAAGTCAGGTAATTCTCCATATACTTTGATTTGCTCGGCAACGATGGCTTTTGCTTTACGGGCAAATTCAACTAAGTCTGCATCAATACCATTATGATGAACCGCTAAGTTAATTTTATAGTCCTTACCATTTGAATTTACCAACCAACTTTTTACTTGATGATCGCTAAGCTCTGTTGGGCTGTCCATGAAGTAGGCTAAATTTGGTGCAGTGAATACATATTTATTCTTAGTGCTTTTTAGCTGTGTGGCAACTTTCCACTTTGAACTAAAAGGTACAAATTCTACTTTAACAGGTCTTTGTTCATGACCAACAGCCCACATGAAAGTAGCAGGAATATTTAAGTGGGCATGTGTTCTGTCTATTTGAGAGTAAGTGCCGTCAGCACGATCCCCAAATAACGTATAATTAACGGTAACTTCACCATCGTGGTTGGCAATTTCCCATTGAAATGGGTTTGGTCGAGTTACCTCTAACGGTTCGCCAACACTGTTTACCGCACTCACGTTATAAACGTTTTTAGCAAATTCATGTAAAGCATAACGTCCCGGAGAAGTACGGCTCATTTGTACGGTTAATACTTGCGTATTTATTTCTGAAAAGGTTACAGAGATACGCGCTTCGTGATGAACCGCATTTTCAAATGAAATTTGATAGGTGGTATCACTTTTAGCCAATACGGGCTGATGACTTAAAACCAGCCATGTTAATAATATTGAGAAAACAGTTCTCATGTTTATTCCTAATAAAGTTTAATCGCACTAGTTTAGTTAATTAATGTACTTGATCAAGGTGTATATTGAATATTATGTTATAGCGTCATAATTTTAATGAGAAACATAGTCAAAATTAAACAGGAAAGCCTAATTGTGCTTTCAATTTACTTGCTTGACGACGAGAAATTTCGACTTGCGTATCGTTTTTCATTTGCGCGATTAACCCATAGTCAACGGTTTGTTCGAGTTTCTCTATTGAGTCAAGGCGCAGTATGTCGACGCGGCTAGCACGAAAATAAGTATTGGTATCAAGTCTCGCCTCAATCTTGTTTAAAGAGCTGTGTAAATAAGCTTTGCCTTGTGAGGTATAAATTGCGGCATGATTGCCAATACTTTCAAAGCGAGATATATCACCTAATTTGATTATTTTCATGTGATCGCCAAACTTGACCATGAGCTTAAAGTCATCATTAAGTCGTGTGTCTTCGGAGACAACGTCGCGTGCTGAAAATTTGTTTATTGTTTCAGCTAAACGTTCTGGAACGATGGGCTTAACTAAATAGTCGACGGCATTAAGCGCAAAAGCGTCAACGGCAAACTCGTCATAAGCTGTGCAAAAAACAATAGGAATTTCACCTTTTAGCTTTTCTGCCAACGTTAAGCCTGTACCACCAGGCATTTCAATGTCTAAAAATATGATGTCCGGTTGATGCTTTTTAATTTCATCGTAGCCTTGGTCAATATTTTCTGCTTGGGCAACGATGTTTATATTGGGATGTTTTTTTAATAAACGCAGTAATTCTTGGCGTGCCATGCGTTCATCATCAATGATGATGGCATCGAGTGGTTTATCCATTTTTGATAGGTTCATAAGGTAAACTCATATTTACATGAAAAGTATCGTGGTCTGTTTCTTGGCTTAACTTACCTTGTTTACCAAAAATCAGCTCAATCCGTTGGGTTAAATTTTTTAGCCCAACCTTGGTGCCCGATTTAACTAAATCTGACTGATAAGGATTAATAACATTAATGATCACCCTATTATTTTCTATTTTGCTATTTAACGTTAAAACTCCACCATTTTTTAAATGGGCGATGCCATGTTTTATTGCATTTTCAACAATGGTTAATAAACCCATGGTAGGAATTTTAGCATTTTTACTTTCAGGTGATATGTTCAAATTAATATGAAGTCGGTCACCTAGGCGTATATCTTCAATGGCTAAATAATGCTGACAAACATCAAGTTCTTTACCAAGTGAAGTGTAGGCTTTGGTATCAGTTGATAGATTGTAGCGAAACAAGGTAGACAGCTGAGTTATCAGCTCTGCCGCTTTATCTTCATCTTCGTAAATCATGCCGCGAATAGTATTTAACGAGTTAAATAAGAAATGCGGATTTATTTGGTTCATTAAGCTGGCAAGTTGCTGCTCTTTTAGTTGCTCTGCTAGCTTTTGACGGTCTCTTATTGAAGTAATGGTTAAATAGAGAAAGCTCCACGTAATGAAAAATATAGCATTTATCAATAAGTAGAAAATGAATTCGACAATTATCCCGTTTTGATAAATAAACATATCAGGTACAGGAAGCGTAAAAGCCCATTCTAAGAATTTGTCGATTAATGTAGAAATTAACGTACATAGAAAAATGACTTTTAAGAAGGCACTTAATGTCGTTTCTTGGTTTTTAAATTGGTAGTTACGGAGTACATAATGAGTTAATAACATGGCAGAGGCGTAACAAAGCGTATTTTTAATAAAATAATACGATGCTGAATTTTGAAATTCAGGCGCTTGAAGTTGAGGGTCGAAATATAACCCGAGAACACCTAAAGTAAGTGCAACGCATAAACCTAGGAGTTGGCAAAGGTAATAAGCGGTGTTAGATTTCTTTTTTACTGTCATTTTTATCGGTTGCTTTGTGTGTTTTGGTATTTGATATAATAGATAGACAGTATATAACGTCTATTGAGTTAAAGGGTATAAGCAAAGGCGCTATATAATTAATTTAATTCATAAATAAGTACATATGTACCGCAGAATATAAGTTGTTCACAAAGTGTAAATAAATCGGTAAATATATACCCCCGCTACGATAGCGAGATAAACCAATAATTACGGCTAAGGGAAATAATATTAGGAGTATGGATAGATCGTATTGACCAGAATGAATCATCGTAAATAAAATACTGGTGATAATAATGGTACCAACAATACCGAAAGGCGAACGTTCTAATCCCTTATAAATAAAACCGCGAAAAAGAAGTTCTTCAAAAAGGGGTGCTATGATCACCACAGCAATAAATAACAACCAAAGATAATCAGTTGAGTTATAAATGTCGATCATACTTTGAGGTGTTTCAATGGCTAAGGTGCTTGAAGCAAAATATGAGAATATAAAATAGACAAGTATGGCTAAGTTAAAGTTAATAAATGTCGATCTGTTTGGACGTTTATCAAAACCTAAGTAAGCGGCTGCCGTTGTTATTTTTTTCCTATTGGCAAAGGTGAAAATGAGAGGGGACAAACATAAAGCCGTCAACAGATAATTAATCGCGTTAAAGTCACCGTCGAGTGCTAATTTTTGACTAATATCTGCACCAACATCTAGCGCTTTTTCTGAATTCAGGCCGGAGGAGGTGATTTCTATACCCGCCGCTATGCCAAGAACAATTATTGATATTAAAAAGTAGAGGATGAAAATCAACAGGGTTAAACCTAAGGTTGCTTTAGCGCTCCATGGTTTATTGATTTCAATGGGCATAATCTCTGCTTGAGTGCTTTCAATAATGGTTGGCATTCTTTTCCTTGTGCTGCTTTGTTATTAGGCGACTAATATAAAACGATAATGAGTATAATTAACAGTAAAATAGGCATAAAGTTTATCCTTTTCCAATAGACTGGGTATTTCTAGCTGTTAAACTTATTAAGCTAACTTCCTGTTTATTGGTATTACTTTCACAGCGCTTTGAGGTCATTTCTTGACTTTGTGCAGAACTAAAACCTGCAGAAAAGAGGCCAAGAAAAATCAGTGAACCTACCACGGCGAAAACCATTTTTAATGTTGTCATTTTTTGTTCCTTTTAAAATGCTGTAAACTTTTGAGCGCTATACTTCTTAAGTGATAACAAGAGTACAGTGTCAAATAGATGAAAAAGGTAAAAAGTGATAAGCGGTTAGAAAAAATGATGAGTGGTTATATATTTAAGTAACCTTTCATAATGAGTGTTGATACGTGGTGAAATAGCCGAGTTATCAGCTTATTTCGAAAGGTAAAGAGAGGGAAACACTAAAAGTATTTCCTGAACTTTGTTGCTTTAGTTGCCCTTGCGTACCAAAAATAAGGCCAATTCTTTGCTGCAAATTTTTCAATCCTACCTTTGTTCCAGACTTTACTAAATCTTCTTGGTAAGGGTTACTGACCTCGATGAATAATTTATTATGTTCAACTTTACTCTCTAAGGTAACGGTCCCGCCTTTCTGTAAATTTGCGATCCCGTGTTTAATGGCATTTTCAATTAAGGTTAATACACACATTGTAGGTATCTTAGCCGACTCACTCTCTCGCGATACAGAAAAGTTAACTTTTAGGCGATCGCCTAAGCGGATTTCTTCAATGGCTAAATAATGCTCACAGATTTTTAGCTCAGCACCTAAGCTAGTATGTGCTTTAGTGTCTGTAGATAAATTATAACGAAAAAGTGTGGAAAGCTTGGTGACTAGCTCAGCTGATTTATCCTTATCTTCGTAGATCATGCCGCGAATAGTATTAAGTGAATTAAATAAAAAGTGCGGGTTTATTTGATTCATCAAACTTGATAACTCTTGATCTCGTAACTGTTTTCGAAGCTTAATACGTTCGCGATTCGAAGTAATCGCTAAATAAAGACCACTCCATAATGTAAAAATAAATAGATTAACGATGCTTTTCATTAATATGTAATCAACGGAGAAGTAAGACTTCTCTGCATCGCCGAAAGCAGCTCCGCCAATAACTCCCACTACAGTGGCCGCTGCTGCACTTAACATTATCGCCACACTGTATACTTTGAAATAAGAAGGGTTATTTTGTCGATGCTTTTTAATGTAGGCCCGAAGTATAAAATGAGTGAATAACAGGGAAACGAGTATATTTTGCAGGCAGTAAAATATTTCAACAATAAAATCAGTGTCAGTTTCTTGAGTCATGAATACGGCGAACAAGGGAAAACTAAAGAACAACAATGTTCCTATTAACTGGCAAAGATAATAGCTTTTATTCGTTTTCATACTGTTAATTTTTTGTGACTTGATTAGATTGATGCCGATGCTAACACAGGTTTGTTTGTATGTTGATAGTTCTACCCGATAATTTTTTACGTGCGTCGATCAATTGTTTTTCAATCTAGGGGGAATTTACAGTGACTTCACTTACTGTCGAATTATATTCAGCAGTGTGACAACGCCATGCCCCTTCCACTATCAACACTAAAACTATCCATATAGAGGCAGAAAGGTGTGCTAGTAAAAAGGCTTAAAGTGCGGTGAAGTTATCTTCTTTAGCTAAGTTGAATTTTTTAATACACGCTTGGCAAATACAATTTTGCCCTTTTTTATCATCAGGTACCTTTTGTATTAATGCGTTAGGAACTTTTTCTAGCAAGCACCAACAACCTTGCGGTGAAGCAACATCACAGCGGTTATTTTGTTGGCATAGAGGGCAGTGGCTGGCGTCTAGATTTATAGTCATTTGAATATACTCTTTAATCATATGCCATGAATTAGGCTTGATAATTATACCAAGAAAAAATTAGCCTTACGTTATTTTTTACTCAGGTGAATAGTGATTTATCAAAGTAGATTTATAGGTTTAAAAATGTTGCTATATTGTCCGCTTTACAGGCAAACTAACAAGATAATAAAAATAAAAGGATTTTTTTTTGCAAATTTTCAATTGTTTACCTCGTATAAAAGTAAGTGTTATTACCACTCTCTTCCTGTTGTTAAGCGGTTTTATTCACGCTGAAAAATATGATGATATTCACATCGAAGCGGCTCCAGCTTGGGTTGAAATTCGTGACCTCACATTGACACAAGATATTCCCGTTGATGAAATTAACAACGGTGTATTTTATCAATTACTTGATTCGCAAAAAAAAGTATCAGCAACAGAGAAAGTTGTTTCGTATTCTCGATATATTGAAACAGTTGTCAATCAAGCTGGCGTTGATTACATCTCACAAATAAATCTCGACTTTGACCCCTCATATCAAAAACTCGCACTGAATACCTTGTTCATAATTCGAAAGGGTAAACGCATTGATAAATTATTGAGTGCGAAAATGTCACTATTAAATCGTGAAACCGAGTTAGAGAATCAAATTTACAATGGCTCTTTAACCCTGAATATCCTTATCGATGATATTCAAGTGGGTGACAGCATTGATTATAGTTTTACACGTTATGGAAATAACCCTGTGTATAAAGACATTTTTGCTTACAGTCGCTCACTTAGCTTTAGTGTGCCAGTACGTGATCAATTTGTTCGTATTCTTTGGGGAAAAAAGAACCCCTTATCAGTCAGTACGCGTCAGACATCAGCGAAAATTAACGAACAAACGTTAGGGGAGTTCATTGAATACCAAGTGCATATGAACAATACTGAAACATTATCAATAGCAAGTGAAGTGCCTGGCTGGTATGACCCTTATGGTTCAGTATCGTTTAGTGAAAGTAAAAACTGGGAAGAGGTTGTTGATTGGGCTGAAACGCTATACCAACCAAGTAAATTACATAACAGTATTGTTGAGCTTGCCAATGAAATTAAACTAAAGAGCACAAATCAAGCGGAACAAATAACGTCAGCCCTAAAATATACGCAAGACAACATACGTTATGTTGGCTTAGAGATGGGCGTTAATTCACATTTACCCACGCCAGCTCATGAAACTTTAGCGTTAAGGTACGGAGATTGTAAAGACAAAGCACTATTGTTTATTTCGCTTTTAAAGGCACTTGGCATTGACGCTTACCCAGCTTTAGTTGACACCGAAAACACTAAGTTACTGGCTGAAAAGTTACCCGCAGTTAATTTATTCAATCACGTTATTGTGACATTTCAATTTAACGCCGAGCGTATTTGGTTAGACCCAACATTAAGCTATCAAGAAGGGCAATTAAGCACTCTCTTTCAACCTGATTATGGTTATGCGTTGGTTGTTAAGTCAGGTGAAACTGCCTTAACTTCTATGGCGAGTACCGGACAAAATACATATACCCATGTTGAAGACAGTTACATTATTCCAGAAGGTGTAGAACAAGCTGTTTCATATAGCGTAGTGAGCCAATACTTAGGCGATAAAGCACAAACGCAGCATGGAAATATAGAGCGTGACGGTAGAAAGAAACTTACTCAAGACTATAAAGTTTTTTACCAACGTACCTATCCTAAATTAACCTCAACTGATCCAATTGAAATTTCAACAGATAAAAAATCGGGCGTTTTGACGTTAACTGAAAGCTATTCAATCAACGCGTTTTGGGAAAAAGGTGATGTAGATTACCAAAGTGATTTCTATCCAACAAATATTAGAAATGCGGTTTATAAACCTAAACAGCAGACAAGAAATGCACCACTTTGGTTCGGTTATTCTAATAACATTATCAATAAAATCACGGTAATATTTAAAGAGAAAAATTGGGAATTCGATAATGAAAACTTTGTTGAAGACAACAACTTCTTCTTTTTTAAGCGCAATGTGAATTTTGTTGATAATACCTTAACCCTGATGTTCGAATATCGTTCTAAAACTGATCATATTCCAGCAAATCAAATTGACAGTTACCTTACAGCAAGGGATACATTAAGAAGTAAAGCCTACTATGGCATTACTAAGTATGCAAAACAGGCACAAAGTAAAACGGAAGTTGCAGAAAGCCTTTTAGCTAACTGGGAGAGGGACGCTATTGCGGCTTATGTTATTGGTCTGCTTATTCTTATTGTCAGCTGGCGAATAGAGTCGAGTAAGCGGCCTGAATTTTGTGAAAGTCGCTTTTTCCCTATATCACTGGCCAAGTTTTTAGTTTTGTCGTTTTTTACCATGGGCTTTTACAGTGTTTATTGGATGTACAGAAATTGGAAGGCTATCAAGCAAAAACAACAAAGTGAGTTAATGCCAATAGCGCGCGCTATCTTTGCTATTATCTGGTTTTATCCACTATTTACAGCATTAAAAAATGACAGTATTGAGCGTTTCGATAAAAATAAAGTGATGCTTCCTTTTATTGCCACCGCTTTTGCGCTGGCGTATTTTATATTTTCACTGGCTGGCAGATACATAGAATATTTATTTCTGAGTTTGTTGCCCTTGTTACTACCTTTATTATTTATTCCTTTCGTGAAATACATTAATAAAGTGAACCATCAAAATACTGACGCTTATCGTTACAACTCTGCGTGGAATATTCAAAGTATCGCAGCCATCATAATATGCTTGCCATTTTTAAGTCTGATGATTGCTCAAGAAACACCTTTCATGCCCAGTGACTCTGTTGTTTCACAGAATGATATTATGCAAAAGGACATGAAATACCTTTATCGACAGAACGTTGTATCTGCTGATGAAACCATACATTATTTTTATAGTGACGGATTTCTAAGTATTCGAGATGACGGAAATGGCTTTACCGATATGCATGTTTTTTCATATTGGCAAGATGACAATGATGGTTTTCAAGTCGAAAAGGCTACCTTTAAGGACATCAAAGATATTAAGGTAAAGTATGCTGATAAAAAAATGTAGACACCATAATCACCATTATTCGGCTTGATGATTCTAACTTTGAACTTTTTGTCTCTTCTATAAAGGCAGGTGATAAATTATTCGTTGATAAATTAAAAGCGCGCTGGGCGTTAGCTAATGCGCAGTAGAGGTTTATGAGGGCAACGAGGATGATTTTGTGCTCGTTATTAGGTATTCTGCACAATATTTCCTTATGACACTTTGCACTAAACCGCTCTCCACGCTAATGGTGTGCTTGGCAAGCACAGGATCCCGCTATAACACATTCTCTTTCTCTACACTAAGTCTCAGGTCTATCGGCTCCTCTTAGATTGGAAAATACCCCATGAACAACAGTTCATACTTTTCAACATCATTATGCCAACGTATCAACCAATACATGGCAATGCATAAATAAGTTATTAAAAGGCAACGTGGGTTTCAACGCTTTATGATCAATCACAGTGTTTTGGCCTCACCTTAATGCCGCACGTAAATTACCTGTGGTATTACGTTTAGAAAAAGCTAAATTTTTTATATTATGCAGACACCCTAAATTAAAGCAGCGGTAGACGTCGCCTCTTAACAATAAATGTTATGAACTTCAATTTTTAAGTAGTGTTAATAGATTGCCATTAGTGATATTTTGTATACATAGCGCTTCCTGATCATTAGTTATACAAATATGAAATTGAGATTTTCCCTATAATAGCGTTTTATAAAACCTAAGGAGTTGGTGATGCCAACAAATAAACACAAAAGAAAAGCTTCAGTCCATTCTAAATCGAATAAAGTGAACCTTGCCAAATCATCTGGATTGATAGTGTCACATCCAAAAATATTTGTTTTAGTTGGTTTGTTTTTTGTTGCGATAGGCATATATCTTTTGACTTTTAAATCTCAATCTAATGCAATGTTTGGTTTTGCTATGCTTTCTCTTCTTGCGGGTGTAGTGACCACCTTTTATGCCAAATTTACACTACCTAAAGATAAATAAAATGATTAAAGGCACTGACAAGATCTATACTACTTATTGGTAAAATTCATCCTGCTTTTATACTCCGCTTGTTCATCCCCTATTTACATGACCCAGTTAATAAGCGTATTTTATCGAACATTTCTTGCTTGTTTTAGGAAAATCATGTTTATGAAAGCTAAACTAGCTAATGCACGCATACCTAAATAATTTTTGGTTTACTCATCATTATCTACTTTAAATAGATGGAAGTTTTCCTTATATATTGTGTGGGAAATGTGATTAAATTTATAATGGTTATGTTATGTTTTTGCCCTATTTCTGGGCAGAAGCAAATCAAAATTTTTATTGTGTTATATAAAACAGTATTCAAGCTCAGCGTTAAGCTATGCTTGAATATAAGAAACTAGCCGAAGTGATTAAAAACGATTTTATTACCATCAAAATCACGGAAGTAAGCACCATAAAAAACATCAGGGATACGTTGTCCTGGTTTGCCATCACAAGTTGCACCTAAGGCAATTGCTTTGTTATACATTTCGTCACACTGCTCTTTTGAACCTGGAGCAATCGCTAGCATATTACCGTTACCGCAATTTTGCGGTTCTTCATTATAAGGAATACAAATGGCGAGCATAGGTTCTTTCATACTTTTACCAATGAAGATTATGCGTTCCATTTTTATCAACGTTTTTGCGCCAATAGGTGCCAATAGTTCATTATAAAAAGCTTCTGACTTTTCTAAATCGGTTACACCGATAGTTGTATAGCTAAGCATATCTATTCCTTTTTTATTATGTTTAATGTCGTCTACATTTGTTAGAGAGTTGACTACAACAGGTTAGTCAAATCATGTCAATAATCGCCTGTAAATGCCGGTTTAAAAAATCAAACGGGTAAATTAGTTACGAATCTCGTCGCCAACACGGGTGACTAATTTTTGATACCAAAATGATGCCAATAAAATAAATACACCTACGGCCATAAATAAAATAACCTTCTGCCAAAGTAATGCATTGGCAGCATCAATCATTGCCAATTTCAGTATCCCTAATGAAATTAAACCAAAGCTATATTTGACCGTTGTTAAGCGCCTATCCTTTAAGAATAAAATTAAAGCACCATGAACAGCCAGTGCTGGCGAAATCAGTAAATCAAGGCGATAAGTTGCGAGTGAAGCAAATAAAGTGACATAACTAATGGCCGCGATAGCATGTAAAAATAAATCGGCGTTTAATTTTAACGCTAAACCTAAACGCGAATATTTAAATTTATGTTCTTTTTTATATAAGGCTGTAGTTAAAAATATCAATGGAACGATAGCATAAAAAGCATTTGATGAGACAAGGAACCATGACCCAATAACTAGAACTAAATTCACAGTAATAATGCATGTTTCATTTCTTTTTAAATGGGCAGATACATTCGTTAAATTAAAAGCCATTGCCCAATATAATGAAGTAATAAAAACCGCATAAAATAAACTATTTGATTGAGAACCTACGATATTTGGAATAGCTAAACCTAGAGATAACACACCGCAATTACAGATGAATTGATATACAGGTGACGCATCCTTACGATTGATTAAATAGGCAATAAAGTAGAAAGCTGAAAAACCAATGAGTGCCAAGATACTGTGTAATAAAGATAACTTTCCAATAAGTATCGCAAAAGATACCGATGCTAAACCTGTTAATATTTTAGTTTCGTTAAAGAGTATGTGATGTTTGATTTTTCGTGCAATTAACAGTGCTAACAGTGGTGAAAGCCATAATAAGATTAATGCACTTTCATCAAAACGACGAACAACAGACCCTACCCAACAAACAGGGATAAGTAAGTAAAAGAAAATTCTTAACGATTCGGCTATTTCTTTTATCCGGCTGTGTGGTTGATATTTTCGATAAAAGGCAGACCACAACCAAAGCTGTAAAAATGCTGACACTACCGCAAGTTTTGCGAATAAGGGTAAAAGGGTAAAGCGATAGCTATCGACCATTAATACACCTTGATAGGCATAAAATAAAGCCACTACGATAAGCAATGCAGCAAAAATTTCTATTGATACTTGTTTACAATACTTTGCTCTAAACAATAACGTGAGTTGTAGTAAAATGATGAGTGCACCCGTCCAATGACCTATCCATATATCTGCGCTTACAATAAGGAGTATTGATAACCAAAATACTTCAACAAGCTGTAAAAAAGGTTTCACGTTATTAACAGTAAACTTATCAAATATTTCAGACGTGTTGATTAATCGTTGCCATATGGCAATGACTGCAACAATTACTACCGATAACATCCAACCATCAACAGACTTTAGTGCGGGTAGCGGAAAGTAAATAACTACTGCTGACCAAGAATATAAAAGTGCGATGGCGGTAAGTATTTGACCTTGCTTGATAGGAGATGAAATTTCATATTTACGACCAATTGCAATGAGTAATATGCCCTCTAGCGCCCAAGCGATACCCCAATAAGAATCACTAAAAGCACTCATTATAGTAAGTACAACCCAATACGCTGACATGAGGATGAAAAAGTGTGTTAATTCCCGTTTTACTTTGTAAAAGACAATGCTCACCGTTATTGCAATTAACGTATTCACGCCAAAAATCAAACTCACTTTACTGGTAAATATGTCAGTCGCTTGAAAGAATATGAGGGCGGAGGAGCCCGCAACGGCAGCAAGAAAAATTAATGTATTATTCGTTGGTGATTTATCTTTAAAGAGCACAACAGTCGCATAAACAAAAAAGAGCAGATAAAATAAATTAATAATCCAAATTGAAAGTTGGATGTTTTCCATCCCTATAATCCATTCAAGGGAAACTAAAGTGAATGCTAAACATAAGTGAGCTAGCCACTGACCAACATGGCGATAAGCCAAAATTAAACTGCTACAAACAACAAAAGCGAGTGACAATAAATAGTAAAGAGGTTCACTACCCATTGCGTTTGAGAGTATTGGTACTGTTGCGATACCTATTATGCCTAAAGCGGCAATAACGTTGGTTTCTAGCCATCGGGCCATTGCATGACAAATTAAGGCAATGGCTAAATATAGAACTAACATAAGTGCGTTGGGGAGAAGCCCATATACAGGCCTTGATCAGTTAGAAGGAACATCTTCAGGTTTATCTACTGATTTATACGGTCGGGATAAGTTCTGGGGCACTTATGATGCGATTAATAACAATATAAGCAATTATAGTAATGAAGAAAATGGACACGGTACGCATGTCGCCAGTATTGCTGGTAACGCAGACTATGATGTCTACGGAAAAGTTTATGGTGTTGCACCTAATGCTGCATTAGTTGGTATTAAAGCGTTTGATGCGGAAGGAAAAGCAACCTATGCAGACGTTATTCGTGGCATAGACTGGGCGCTACAAGTTAAAGAGCAAATTAATTTAAAAGTATTGAACATGTCGTTCAGTGGACCTGCTCGTTCATACTATTGGGAAGACCCATTAAACCAAGCAGTAATGAAAGCATGGCAAGCAGGTATTGTTGTTGTTGCTTCTGCCGGTAACAGTGGTCCAGACCCTATGACAATCGGTGTTCCCGGTAATGTACCTTATATTATTACCGTTGGTGCGATGACTGATAATTATACTGCTGATTATGCAGCTGACGACAAAGTAGCTACTTTTAGCGCGGCAGGCCCTACTGTGGAAGGGTTTATTAAGCCAGAAATTGTCGCGCCAGGCGGACACTTAACAGGTTTAATGGCTTTTGATACTCAAATCGTTCAGGAGCATCCAGAATTTCATGACGGCGGACGTTATTTTGAAATGTCAGGTACATCGCAAGCTGCTGGCGTTGTTTCTGGTGTAGTGGCATTGATGTTGACACAAGACCCAACGTTAACGCCTGACGAAGTGAAGTGTCGCTTAATGGACAGTGCGCATGCCGCATTCGATAATAACGATGAGTTCGCTTATAGCGTTTTCCAACAAGGTTCAGGCATGGTTAATGCTGCAGACGCATTAGCGAGTAACGCTTCAGCATGTGCTAATCAAGCATTAGATATTGCACAAGACATTGCGGGTAATGAGCATTTCTTTGGCCCTGCGAACATCAATGAAGATGGAAACTTCTATGTTGAAGGTTTAGGTGATGAATATATCTGGAATCTGGCAAAAAGTACATTAGATGGCGATGTGTTGATATGGAAAAATAATTTTGAAACTGATGTTTTAATATGGAAAAATAGTGCCACCACAGACGTACTAATTTGGAAGAATAATTTTGAAACAGACGTACTTATATGGAAAAATAACGTGGAAACAGACGTACTTATATGGAAAAATAGTCTTGATGCTAGCGAAATAGCTACTATTGATGTTAATCACTGGGTCGAACAACAATAATTCACTTCATATTGAGCCACTGCGTTTTGTAGTGGCTTATTCTATTATAAGCTCTTACTTGTGAAAAAAAAATTATTTCTATTTTTGCTCTTTGTAAGCTGTGCTAGTGCAGTTGCTAAAGAAGTTAAACTATTCAAAAACTTTGGTATCAACAATCCAATGTCGTATAAATTTGTCCGCACTATTGATCAGGATAAAGATGGATTTATGTGGTTTGGTACATCAGAAGGGTTGGATCGATTTGACGGTCATCAATTTTTAAGTTTTCGTCATGATAGCTCTGTACCTAATTCATTAAGTTCAAGTGTTATTAGTCATATTCTTATAGATAAGCAACATCGATTATGGGTTGGCACATTTGGTGGCGGCTTAAACCTTTTTAGAGAAAAAACACAAGATTTTTTACATTTTACGACTAAAAGTGAAGACGCTTTTCTGACAAATGATACGGTAAACACGGTATTAGAGGATAGTTCAGGAAAACTCTGGGTTGGAACTGATAACGGTCTCAACATTCTAGAAAATCAGGATGGTAAATGGTTAGTCAAACGTATATATCAAGAGTTAGGAAACCCTAATACCCTATCTCACAATACTATCAACTCGATCATAGAAACTAAGGAAAATGAAATTTGGATAGGAACTAATGGAGGAGGTATTTCGGTATTGGATTTAAATGGAAAGTTTATTAAATCTATCCAATATGGTGATAATAAAAACTCAACCTACATTAATAAGTTCATAAATACTTTATATTTGGATATAAAAGGAAATATTTGGATTGGAACTGTTGATAGTTATTAGACGTCAACTAACTTGTCCGGTCGGCGTCAATTAACTTGGCCGGTACT
>JASDWX010000116.1:0-11136 GCA_041890515.1 Alteromonadaceae bacterium | reverse complement strand
CCAATTAAGATTATTATCTCTTAACTAGGTAGTCGAATCCATTAGACCACGTCAACATCTATTGTGGCTAGCACCTGTTTTTTTTGGTTTAGGTTTCTTGTATAGCAAAATTTTAAGTCAACTATACAATATAGATAAATAAGAGGGGTTATTATGTACCATTTACTTAAAAAACTAGACAGTAAAATAAAATTCGCTACTGCTGCTGCACATTGCGACATACCGTGTAAAATTTATGATCCAATTTCAGCGCAAATTGCTGTATTAACAATGATTAGATTGGTAGATTTGTTAAACGATTTACAAGAAAAAACTTTTTATAACCCAGAGGATAATGCACAGTTTATAAGGTTAGTTGGACAAAAAGAACTTTATGGTAATAAGGTGAAAGAAGAGATATCGATGATCTGGGGAGATTATATTAAGAAGCCTCAACTTGATAAATATCCTGAATTGCATCAATTAGTACACAGTATCATGATGGAAACATCGAAAGCTAAACAGAGCGTTGATAAAGAGATAACGTTGTCTTTACTGGCTAAAGTGAATCGCTTTGCTGATATTTTCTGGCAATCAAAAGGCAAATCAACCTTTGTTGCTCAATGCCCATATCCTCCCGCGCAATCGCTTGTTTATCCTGTGCTAAACGAATGACCATTTTAGGATTTAAAATTTGGAAAGTTACTGGACATAGTATGTTTCCACGAATACCTGAATATAGCTATGTATTGGTGTGTAATTGGTTTAAGCAAACGTGGGTAAAACCAGAGCAAACTATTTTAGTGCATAGTAAGCAGTATGGTGTGATCATAAAAACAGTGGCGTTAATTGACAGTAATGGTTTTATTTGGTGCAAAGGTGAAAACTTATCCAGTATTTCTGTTGAGAAAATTGGCCCAGTGAGCCGAAATCAAGTGATTGGAAGAGTGTTGAGCGTATTTAAAAAATGAGTTTTTCAAATACGCTAAATATTATGCATTAAGTCATTAAATTAATTATCCCTTAATTCCACAATGTCTCAGCAAAGCATCAATTTCAGGTTCACGACCGCGAAAGGCTTTAAATAAAACACTAGGCTCTTGAGAACCACCTTTTTCTAATATATTGGTGAGGAAATCATTTCCCACTTTTTCGTTGAAAATACCTTCTTCTTCAAAGCGGCTAAAAGCGTCGGCTGACAATACTTCTGCCCATTTATAGCTGTAGTAACCTGCAGAGTATCCACCACCAAAAATATGGCCAAAGCTGTGCTGAAAGCGATTAAAGTCAGCCGCTTTTACTACAGCGTATTCGCTACGTACTTGATTCAAGACTTCTTGAATATAGGCAGGCTTTTCTGGTTCAGACTGATAATCTTGATGCATTTTGAAGTCAAAAATACTGAATTCTATTTGACGTAACATTTGCATCGCCGATTGATAATTCTTTGCTGCTAACATTTTATCAAGCATTGCTTGTGGTAACGGCTCTCCTGTTTCAAAATGTCCAGAAATAAACGCTAATGCTTCTGGTTGCCAGCACCAATTTTCTAAAAATTGACTCGGTAATTCAACCGCATCCCAAGGAACGCCATCAATACCAGAAACACCGCTGGCGTTAATTTGAGTCAGCATATGATGAATACCGTGACCAAACTCATGAAATAAAGTCACCACTTCATCATGTGTGAAGAGGGCCGGTTTATCACCAATAGGTTTATTAAAGTTACACGTAAGATAAGCCACAGGGTATTGAATATCGCCGTTGGCTAATTCGCGACGACTTTTACAATCGTCCATCCATGCGCCGCCACGCTTATGAGCACGAGCATATAAATCTAAATAAAAGCGACCACGTAAATTGTTATCGCTATCGAATACTTCAAAGAACTTCACATCTTTATGCCAAGTATCAATATTCGATATTTCGTTGATCTGTAGACCAAATAAACGGTTAACAACTTCAAACAAACCAGACACTACTTTGTTCTCTGGAAAGTAAGGGCGACATTCTTCGTCTGAAATCGCGTAACGACTTTGTTTTAATTTTTCACTGTAGTAAGGCAAATCCCAGGCTTGTAAATCTGTTTGGTTAAACTCTGTTTCTGCAAATGCTTTAACTTCATTTAAATCTTGCTGGCCTTGTGCTTTTGATTTTATGGCGAGATTTTCTAGGAAGCCTAAAACTTCATCCGTTGATGAAGCCATTTTTGTCGCGATTGATTTTTCAGCAAAATTATTGAAGCCTAATAACTGTGCTAATTCATGACGTAGTTTTAATAATTCGTTCATTATACCGCTGTTATCAAACTCATTCGCGTTAGGGCCTTGATCTGAAGCACGCGTAACAAAACCACGATATAACTGTTCACGTAACTTTTCATTACTGCAATACATCATAACGGGTAAATAACTTGGAATATCTAAGGTAAACAACCAACCTTGTTTTTCTTGCTCTTTTGCGAGCTCAGCAGCGGCTTCTATAGCACTGTCAGGTAAACCGGCGAGTTCGCTTTTATCGGTAATATTAACGCTATAAGCATGCGTTGCATCCAATAAATTATTACCAAAAGTAGAACTTAATTCTGATAATCGGGTAACAACTTCACCGTAACGTTTTTTGTCATCGTCATTTAAAGCAATACCCGACAATTTAAAATCACGCAATGCATTATCTATCACTTTCTTTTGAGCAATGTTCAATTGCTGATATTCGTTGCTATCAGCGAGTTGTTGGTAGGCTTCGTACAACCCTTGATGTTGACCCACAAACGTACCGTATTCTGACAATAGCGGTAAACACGATTCGTATGCATCACGTAATTCATCGCTATTAATCACTGAATTCATATGAGATACAGGCGACCAAAGCTTGGTTAAAGTATCGTCGGCTTCATCCGTAGGCATAACTAAATTAGCCCAAGTAAATGTTTTTTCTTCTAGAACTGTAGCAATCACTTTCTTGCATTCTGTTATTGCCTGCTCAACAGCAGGCTTTATATGTTCAGGTTTTATTTGAGAAAAAGAGGGTAAATCTGAAGCGATTAATAATGGATTGCTCATAATACAGTTTTCTTATTAAATGATGGTATAGATGTAAGACCTTAGTGAGCACTATTCAAGTCTTATGGGGCTTTTGTTTTCATATAATAATAATAAATAAAAAAGTTATGATAAATCATTATCGTTAAGGGTGTTAATGTGGTGTTGCTAAGGGCAGGTTTTGTCTTTTATTAATGCTTTGCGGGCGATAAACGTTTATTTTATCGATATTTTACTTATACTAAATAGTGCGCTTTAACTTGAACAATATAATTTTAGGAGTGAAATGATTCGTTTTTCTACTGGCAAATTTTTAGTATTTTCTTACTTACTTTTAACTGTGCTTTTTGTAAAAACTGCTCATGCAGAGGTGAATAATTTATTTTTAGAAAACTTGTCGGTTGAACATGGGCTGTCTCAAGGCTCAATTAAAACTATCTTTCAAGATGACGAAGGTTTTATTTGGGTTGGCACTGCAAATGGTTTAAATATGTATGACGGTTATACTTTTAGAAGTCTACCGGGGCCTGATAATGATTTTGATCATTATGCAACGTACAGTATGATTCAAGATAAAGACAAATTACTTTGGTTGAATATTGCTGAAAAAGGGTTAATTACTTACAACAAAAAAACAGATACATACCAAAAAATTCTAGCGACAGATCCGCTTAATAAAGATTATAATTTAGTTGATATGGTGGAGGGTAATAATGATGATTTTTTAATTGCCAGCGCGAAAACAATTATTTTATATAATAAAGTTTCTCAGGAAGTTACACATCTATTAGATTTGTCAGGTGAACTCAGCAACAATAATGATATTCATGAAATATTGTTACACCAAAACATCTTGTATATTGCGACACTTGTTGGTGTTTTTGCACTGAACCTTGAAAACAAAGCATGGAAAAAATTACCGGCCGTTACCTCGACTGAAGTTGGTTCAGACAGCTTTAATACTATAAGTATGAATAAAGTGTATAACTTGCATGTAAGTGTAAATGATGACCTCTATTTGGGTACAGATCATGGTACTTATAGTCTACCACTGACTCATGTTAATTATTACTTAGTGGGCGATTTTCAATTACCAGCTTATAAAGTGATCACTAAGGCAGTATCAAGTTGGCAGCTTTATACAGATGGCGATAAGTTATATCAAGGCAGTCACTTAGGATTGTCAGTTATTGATACCATTAACGACACAACAGAATTTCTTTTTTCATTTAATGCGTTTTTTGACCACATTAAAAGTAATGATGTTGTTGCTATTATGAAAGACAAACAAGGTTTATTTTGGTTAGGTTCTAAGACAGCCGGTCTTTATATATGGGATCCTAAGATGAGCTTGATCAATAATTATGGTTATAAAAAAGGCGATAAGAGGAGTTTAACTGATAATGTTGTTTGGTCTATTACGGAACAAAGTAATGATCCTGAACAGCTATGGATTGGTACAAGAAATGGCCTTACTTTATTAGATACGCGTGACCAAAAAACATTACATTATTTAACAACAGACAACCCAAAAACCACTTTTAATATTAGTTATATAAATGGCATCCATGAAGATTTACAGCAACGTTTATGGCTTTCTACCGCAAAAGGCGTGGTGTTATTTGACATAAAAAGCAAGAGACTCATTGATATTCCCTATGATGATAAAGTGAAAGCACTACTTGAGTTAGGTCAATATTCTTTCTTTTACGATCGATTCAATACGTTGTGGAGTATTACTGAAAAAGGTGTCAATCGTATTTCACTCACAACAGGCATCATTGACCCACTTGATGAAATGAGCGAAAAAATAGAAGAAGAGAAAATTTTCAGTATTCTTGGCTATTTACCGAATAGCAATAAAATGCTTTTTGCTACCAATAATTCACTGTGGTTTTTTGATCTAGAAACACGAACAAATACGTTGATATATCAAGATCCTAATATTAAAGACACTGAATTGACCTTTATAGAAAGCTTAGTCTTTGATAAAAAGGGGGGGCTTTGGTTTAGTTTTTCAGGTAAAGGGCTTGTTGGCTTAGACAGTACCACCTACGAAAAAAAATATTTCTATCACAAAGAAAATTCTATTGTTGGCAATAATATCTACGGTTTATTGGTAGACCCTGAAGGTGATCTTTGGTATTCAAGCCATAATGGTCTTTATATGCTGGACATTGAAACACACCACATTCGCAACTTCGGTATAAGCGACGGTTTAATTGGCAAAGAGTTCAATGGTGGTGCTTTTTATGAAATGTATAATCACAATTTCGCTTACGGTGCTATGAATGGCTTAAGTATTTTTGATCCTCTTAGCTTAAAGAAAAAAAATTATGAAGAGCAGCTTAGTGTTTATGCGACGAATGTTAATGTTTTATCGCGCGATTTAGCTTTACCTTTTGTACTGAGTAATAACGATGCAATTAAACTACAGTATGACGATGTTGGGATCCGAATTGATTTTTCACCATTAACTTATAGCAATACGAAAAATATCTTTTTTGAATATACATTATTAGGCGTTGACGACATAAATTATCCACTCACCACTGAAAACCACATCACGTTTCCCAGTTTACCCTCAGGTGACCATACTTTGAGTGTCCGTGTTAAATCTGCTGAAACAGACAAGTACTCTGAAGCTTTTGAAATTCACTTTATCGTTGATTATGCACCTTGGGCGTCACCTTTAGCTTATTCAGTTTATAGTGTTATCTTTTTGATATTATTTGTTTTTTGGTATAGTAGGCGTCGGAAAAATATATCTTTATTACTTGCTGCAAATGAAGAGGTTAAATATCGTGAAAACCGATTACAGTTGGCATTAACCGGCAGTAATAGTGAAGTATGGGATTGGCAAAGCAGCAATAATTTAATGTTCGCCAAGCGAGCATCAGAAGAGTTGGGCTATAGTAACCTTAAATATTCTTATAGCTTCAATAAACACTTATCGTTGATTCATGAGGATGAACGAAAATTATTTCATGCCCGCTGGTTACACTTTTTAGGAAGCGCAGACGTTAAAACGAGCTTTTCCTTTAGTTACCGTATGAAAAAATTCAACGGACAGTGGTTATGGTTTAAAGATCTGGGAAAAATAGTTGCGACTGATATGAAGGGTAAGCCTACCAGAATTACGGGAGCGTACACTAACATTACACAATCGCAGGCTGATGCAGAGCGTGCGCATTTTTATGGCGAGGCATTTAAGAAAACAAAAGATTGGGTATTAATTATTAGTGATAATTTCAATAGAGCTATTGCGAATGAATCATTAAGAAAGGTATTTTTATGGGAGGATGAAGAATTTGCTTTCGATGCAAGTTTATTTGGATTGACGGCTGATCGGTTTAGCTTTTATCAAAAGACATTTGAAAGCTTAAAGTCTGGGGATGATTGGCGAGGTGAGGAGCTAATAAAAACAAAAGCGGGCGAAGAGTACCATGTGATCGTAACAATAAGTGCAAGCATTAATGAGTCAACGAATAGTATTTATTTTGTTTGTATTTTTACTGACATAACCGCGCAAAAACATGCAGAAAAAGAACTGCGTTATTTGGCTAATTACGACTATCTAACTAGTTTACCTAACCGCTCATTACTGCTTGATAGAATAAAACATGCAATGGATTATTCTTCACGTATGTCTCAAACAATAGCGCTATTTTTTATTGACTTAGACAGGTTTAAACAAGTTAATGATTCATTAGGTCATGATTGTGGCGACTTGTTATTAAAAGAGATAACTAAGCGCTTGAGTGGCATTCTTCGAGTGGATGATACTATTGCTCGTATTGGAGGTGATGAATTCGTTGTGCTTTTAGAGTCTTTTCGCGGTAATGGCCAACTTGGAAGCATTGCACAAAAAATTATTACTACCGTAGGTAAACCGGTTGATTTAAAAGGTCAGAGGGTGAGTGTAGGCGCGAGTATTGGTATTGCACTTTTTCCTGATGATGCCCAAGACAGCCATGAACTACTTCGTCACGCAGATGTTGCCATGTATCACTCTAAGCAACTTGGTCGTAATACCTATCAATTTTATACGCCGCGCATGAATGTTGAAGCAAGTGAGCGCTTACATTCAGAGTCAAAGCTTAAGCTTGCTTATGAAAATGATGAGTTTATTAACCACTACCAACCTATTATTGACTCGTATCTAGGTAAGCCTGTTGGTGCTGAATTACTCTTACGTTGGCAAAGTGGCGACAGTTTACTTCCTCCCAATGATTTTATTCCGCTTTCAGAAGATTTAGGTTTGATTATACCCATGACTGAAGCGGCTATTTTTCGCGGTATTATCGACTTGAAAAAGTGGCGTGTTATTCGCCCTGATATCTATTTATCAATAAACCTGTCTGCTCAGCACTTTCTTGAAGATAATTTAATCCCTTATTTAAGGCGTACTTTGCGAGAACATGACTTACCCGCTGAAGCGTTAAAGTTTGAAGTCACTGAAAGTATGCTTATTTCAGATCCCGATAAAGCTATTGCTACGATGGTCGCATTAGATAAATTAGGCGTGGTGCTTGCTTTGGATGATTTTGGAACAGGTTATTCATCATTGTCTTACTTGAGAACACTGCCTTTGAAAGTGTTAAAAGTTGATCGTAGCTTTATTTCAGGCATCGGCATTAATGCCGCAGATGAAGCCATTGTTGAAACAATCTTAGCCTTAGCGAAAAATTTGAAAATGACATGTATTGCTGAAGGGGTAGAAAATGAAATACAGTTGAAATTTTTAGGGGACAAACACTGTCATCTCATCCAGGGTTATTTGTATAGCAAGCCTGTCGAATGTTCTAAAATAGAGCAATACTTGCAAGCTGATGCCATTGAAATAAAAGTTAACAAGCCAGAATAGATAATTGGCTTGAATAACGTTCTGTTTAACCACATATATAATTCAATACTATTTTTCTAGGAATAAAAACATGACTCAACATTTTGACTTTCTTGCTATTGGTGCAGGAAGCGGTGGTATAGCTTCAGCAAATCGCGCAGCAAAGCACGGTAAAAAAGCCGCGATTATTGAAGCAAAACATATTGGTGGTACTTGTGTAAACGTTGGTTGTGTACCGAAAAAAGCCATGTGGTATGCCGGGCAAATCGCCGATGCGTTGCACTACTCTGCCGATTACGGCTTTAAAGCCCCTTTACAAAGTTTTGATTGGGCAAAACTGGTAAAAAATCGCGAAGCTTATATCGAACGGATACATGCGGCTTATGCTCGTGGTTTTGCGAGTAATGATGTAACTGTTATCAATGGTTTTGCAAAATTTATTAATAAGAATACCGTAGAAGTTAATGGTGAAAAAATTACTGCTGACCATATTGTGATTGCTACTGGCGGTCGCCCGAGTATGCCAAGTATTGAAGGTGCAGAATACGGCATTGATTCTGATGGTTTTTTTGCTTTAACAGAACAACCTAAAAGTGTTGTCGTTGTTGGTGCTGGTTATATCGCGGTTGAACTTGCTGGTGTATTTCATGCGCTTGGCACGACGTCACATTTATTAGTACGAAAAGAAAAACCCCTTCGCGGTTTTGACGATATGCTCAGTGACACTTTAGTTGAGCAAATGGCAAAACACGGACCTACGCTTCATACTCATAGTATTCCTAAACGTGTTGAAAAGCATGATAATGGTCAACTAACGGTGCACTTAGAAAATGATCAATCGGTAGGTCCTGTCGATGCGTTAATTTGGGCAATAGGCCGAGAACCTGCAACTGATAATATTAATTTAGAAGCTGCTGGTGTAGAAAAGAATAACCGTGGATTTATTACAACCGATAAATACCAAAACACTACTGTTGATGGCATATATGCTGTAGGCGACAATACGGGGCGTGCACAATTAACACCTGTTGCGGTTGCTGCGGGTCGTCGATTATGTGAACGCTTATTTAATAACAAACCATATGAGCATTTAGATTATTCAAATATTGCTACGGTGGTCTTTAGTCACCCTGTTATTGCTACGGTAGGTTTATCCGAAAAAGAAGCTGTTGCCGAGTACGGTGTAGAACACGTAAAATGTTATAACTCACAATTTACAGCATTATATCAGGCGATGACGGAAGACTACCGAGATCCAACCCGCATGAAGCTGATTTGTATCGGTAAAGAAGAAAAAATTGTGGGTATTCATTCTATCGGTTTTGGGAGTGACGAATTATTGCAAGGTTTTGCGGTTGCGATGAAAATGGGCGCTACTAAAGCGGATTTTGATAATACTATTGCTATACATCCAACGAGTGCAGAAGAGTTTGTTACCCTAGATTGATAAGTCTGGAAGTGTAACCCTAGATAATTGCAAAGTCTGGAAAAACTGTTAGTCTATTTTTTATACAACATAAAAATAGAGAATAAACGGTGGTTTTTTCAATAAAGTCTCCAGACTATAAATCTTGCTTTTATGATCCATTTAATAAAAAAATTGTTGAGATAAACTCAAAAGGATTTGAAACTCTATATTTTGAGAATGGAGAATATATTCAGCCAGCTAATCAGTGGTTGAATTATTTAGTGAACGTAAAAAAAGTTAAAGATGTTAGTGTTGCTGTTCGAGGTATTAAGCGTTACTGGCGCTTTTTAGAAAATAACAACTTATTTTGGGATAACTTTCCAAAACAAAAATCAATAAAACCTACCTACTTATATCGCAATTTAAATCTATTAAAAGCTGCTAAATCAAACGAAATTAAATTTTCTACTGCTTCATTATATATGAATCAAGTTATTCAATTTTATGCGTGGGCTATTCATAATCGAATTTTAACTATAAATGAGGATAATGCTCCTTTTGAAAGTGAGATAGTAAAAGTACCTTATTGGGCACGCGGTAATTACTCCAATAAATCGTATGCAGTAAAATCAACAGATTTAAAAATAAAGAGTTCAAAACTATCTGAAGAGCAAAGCTTAAACCCTTTATCTAAAGATGAATTGAAGTATTATTTCAGTGCGTTAAGTTCTTCTAACGAATCATTCAAAATACATCAATTACTTCAAATTCAGTGTGGTTTGAGAATTGAAGAAGCTTGCACATTTACAGCTGAATTAGTGGTTAAACCAAGTTTTTCAGATAAAAGGTTTGAAGTTGAAATAGGACCACATAAAGGAGTACATACAAAATTTGGTTCGATTAGAAAAATCGAGATCCCTTCCTCTCTAATGATGAGAATGTATAAATATTTAGTATCTGAAAGAAGACATCAATTACTAGAAAAAGATGTTTTAAATTTAGATATAAAAGAACCACTGCTAATAAATGAAAGAGGTAAAAACTATTCGAGCTCTAATGTCCAAAAATATTTTGGTAACTTGAGAAAAAAAATAACAAATGATTATTCTGTTCCCTTCAATCATAGAACTCATGATCTTAGAGCAACTTATGGGACATATAGACTAGCCTCTTTAATCGAACATGGAATGAATTCAATTGATGCTATGAGATTAATTATGGGGTGGTTAGGCCATAAAAATGAACAATCAACGTGGAGATACTTGAGATATTTGGACAAGCGAAAACTACATCAAGAAGCATTTTTCATGCTTGATTCTATGGTTGAGGAGGCATTAGGTGGATAAAAATGGGGTGGAAATAGAAGGTAATCAATATCTGAAATTAAAAGTTCGTAAGGGCGTTGAGCAAACGGCATATCTCAACTTTAATCGGTTTAGATATGTAGGAGTGCCGAAGGTCAAACGTTTGAATGATGATAATCTGATAAGTGCTAATAGAGATACAGAAGTTAAAAGTTGGTTTATGGCTTTTAGTAACGCAAATGAATATTCAGACATAACACTTTTTGGATATTTTAATGATCTATCTTTTTATGTCGCTTTGATTGATACGACCACCTATCCACTTCAGTCTAAAGAGGCCGTAGATCGATTTGAAGCTACATTGGTCGATCACGTAAGGTTAGGTAAACATAGTGTTGGTTGGGCTAGAAAAATGAGTAGCGGAATTCGAACAATATTTAAGATGTTTGGTTGGAAAACAAGGGGGTATTTTTCTGATTACCCACTATTCAAACGTGAATTTATGTAATGGTCAACTGAATCTGGAGAGTATTTAAGCCACTTTTTTCAATTCATTTA
>JASDWX010000115.1:0-11176 GCA_041890515.1 Alteromonadaceae bacterium | reverse complement strand
GTTTAAGGTTGAGAAAAATACATAACCACCAGGCTTCACCATTTGAGAACAAGCTTCAACAATTGAAGCGGGGTCTGGCACATGCTCAAGCATTTCCATACAAGTTACTACGTCATATTTTTCAGGCTGTTGATTTGCTTTTTCTTCAGCAGGGATTTTCTGATAGTCAACGTTTAAACCACTTTCGAGTGCATGAAGTTTCGCTACATTCAAGGGTTCTTCGCCTAAATCAATACCGGTAACGTCTCCACCCAGTTTGGCTAAGCTCTCCGCTAAAATTCCACCGCCACAGCCTACATCGATAATTTTTTTACTGAAAATATCCCCCACATGCTGACAAATAAACTGTCTGCGAATAGGGTTTATTTGATGTAAAGGTTTGAAATCGCCGTTAAGGTCCCACCACTGACTTGCTACTTTTTCAAATTTCGCAATTTCTTCTTCATTTACGTTAACAGCTTTTGCATTGAGGGTTATCGACATTACATTTTCATTATTTTAATCAATTATTGCCTGCAATTCTAAACTAAAGCCAATGCTTCGCCTAGTGCAGAACGTTGAGTTTGTTGTTCTTGATAAAATACATTGAGTTACATGCCTGAGCAGGTAACTCAGGACCGAACAATACTGAACATAGCAACACCTTGTTTATAATGATTAGGCTAAAACATGTAGATTTTAACCTTTAAAATTATTATGAATGCATGCAGCTTAGAAAACGGAGTCAGACAAGTATAAAATTTTTATTATCATACCTTATTGTTTTTTAAGTCATTCGAACTGTTACCTTGTATTTTTTATTTAACATTTTGGTAACAAGCTTGTGATGTATTAAACCTTGATGTTATGGTTATCGCTGCTTCGATGAATGCTTAATCTCTACCACTTCATATTCACAAGCAAAATAATAATTATAACTAACCTAATAGGTAGGAAAATAGATGTCTAACAAGATAACAAAAAAATCATTAATACTGACCACAGCGAGCATATTGTCGGTATCAATTTCTACAGCACTTTATGCTGTTCAACCAGTAGGCGTGCAAACAACAGATAATTTATTATCTCCAGTAGCTAGTTCACCGTTACCTAAACGCTTTATTATTAAATATAAGCAATCAGGTAATGCTCAATTCAGTGATCAAGCTGTAACGAGTAATGTTGCAGGTTTTAATGATATGGCTAGTCCTCAGGCTTTTTTACGTCTTGCGGCAGTTAAAAATAAATTAAAAAATCTAGGCTCAAAAATTAAAGCTGAATATCCAGCTATGAACATGATCAGTGCTGAGTTATCCACGTCTGATGCGATAAGTTTAGCGGCGGATAACAACATTGAATACGTTGAAGAAGATTTACAGCGTCGTTTTATGGCACAAAGCGTACCGTACGGCATTGGCATGGTTCAAGCCGATCAGGTTGATGACAGTATTGCATCGGCTAATTCTGGTGGTAAGAAAATTTGTGTTATTGATTCAGGTTTAGAATTACCTCATGAAGATATGGGGGCTCAAGGCGGCTCTATTAACGGTACTAATGATAGTGGTACCGGTAACTGGTTTGATCAAGGAGGGCCCCATGGTACTCACGTAGCGGGTACTATCGCAGCACTTAACAACGGTATTGGTGTTCGTGGTGTTATTGGTACCGATCCGAATTTACACATTGTTAAAGTGTTTAATGCCGCTGGTTGGGGTTACTCTTCTGATTTAGTTAGCGCAATCGACAAATGTGTAAGCAACGGATCAGATGTTATAAACATGAGTTTAGGTGGAACAGGTTCTAGTACTAGTGAACAAAATGGTATTCAAGCGGCTTATGACGCAGGTGTATTACTTATTGCTGCTGCAGGCAACGATGGTGTTGCAACGAGTACTACAGACGTTGAAAGTTTTCCAGCATCATACGACTCAGTAATGTCAGTAGCCGCTATTGATAGCGCTAAGGTGTTGGCTGATTTTTCACAGAAAAATAGTCAAGTGGAAATATCAGGACCCGGGGTAGATGTTTATTCTGCTTATCCTGAAGGAACAGGTTCAGTAGTTGAAGTGTCAGTTTCAGAAACTGGTTATACTGCCAATGCGATGGAAAACCAAGGTAGTGGGACAGGACCTTTATATGATTTTGCTACAGGCGAAGCTATAGATTCGGGCGCTAGCGGTAATGTTTGTTTAATTGAACGCGGTAATATTTCTTTTTACGATAAAGTAAAAGCTTGTCAAGACAGCGGTGGTGTTGGCGCCATTCTTTATAATAATGCTCCCGGTGGCTTTAGTGGCACTTTAGGTACCGCTAATGCGACAAGTATCCCAAGTGTTACTGTATCAGATACAGATGGCGCAGAAATGTTAGCGAACATTGGTTTCAGTGCTACGGTAAATATTGGCGCGGGTAATTACGGTAAAATGAGTGGTACATCAATGGCATCTCCTCATGTTGCCGGTGTTGCTGCGCTAGTGTGGAGTCATCATCCAACCTGTACAAACGTTGAGATCCGTAATGTACTTAACGCAAGTGCACAAGATCTTGGTACTACAGGACGCGATGTTAAATTCGGTCATGGTTTAGTACAAACTAAAGATGCGATTGATTACATAACGGCTAATGGTTGTGATGGCAGTGGCTCAGGTGGTGGTGGTACAACACCAGACGATACCGTGCTTGAAAATGGTGTTGTTAAAACGGGTTTAGCTGCTTCTATGGGTAATGACTTAGTTTTTACTATGGAAGTCCCAGCTGGCGCAACAGATATTAATATTGCGACTACTGGTGGTAGTGGTGATGCCGATCTATATGTTAAGTTTGGCGGTGAGCCAACTGATGGTGTATACGATTGTCGTCCATATGCATCAGGTAATGTTGAAGCATGCGCAAGCACACAAGAAGGTGGCACTTATTACGTGAGAATTAAGGCGTATAGTGACTTTGCAGATGTTACTTTAATGGGGAGTTACACTGAGCCAAGCACAGGTGGCGGCGATGTTGTTAACCCAATTGATAGCACAGTAAATGATGTTACAGTTGCAAGAAAATCATGGACTCGTTATACCCTTGATTTAGCCGAAGGTTATGCTGACTTAACAGTAACCATTTCTGGTGGCAGAGGCGATGCAGATTTATATGTAACGCAAGGGAAGCAATCAACAACGTCTACTTACGACTGTCGTCCTTATAAAAATGGCAATAATGAAACCTGTAACTTTACTGATCCAGCTAAAGGTCTATGGTATGTTGATATATACGGTTATTCAGCAGCCTCAGGCATAACGTTAAACTTACAAGCCACACCAAAGTAACTTAACAAAAGGGAGAACTTTTCCACTTTAAGTTTATAAAACCCTGCTTCTGCAGGGTTTTTATTTATTGGCAGTTGAAAAATTATCAATATACGGATAAATTAGCCCTAACAGGTACGATGAGATAAATAAAAGAGGCAAAATGAAATCAGCCATAGAACAATTATCAACTTACAAAAGTGTTCACTTAAACAGGACAAACATACGTACTCACTTTGTTGGTGTACCTATGATCATTTGGTCAATAGCGTTATTACTTGCCAGTCTTTCATTCGAGGTTGAATCTGCTTTTATAAGTCAATATTTTGGTGTTGAAACTATAAGCTTTACTTTGGCAGGGATACTCTCTGTGGGGGTACTGATTTACTATCTCATATTATCTTTTCCGCTAGGTATTTTAGCTTTTTTTCTTTTTGGTCCATTGATATGGAGCGTGCATCAAGTTGTAAATATAGAATATCATCTTATGATAGCAATAAGTGTTTTTGTTATAGGTTGGGTTATCCAATTCATTGGTCATCATTATGAAAAAGCTAAACCCGCTTTTATGGATGACATTAATCAACTTTTAATTGGTCCACTTTTCGTCATTGCAGAGATTTATTTTTTATTAGGAAGAGGTCAGTTTTTAGATAAAAACATTACCGAAAAAGCCGTTGAAAAACGTCGGATTTTTGAGCAAAAAAAAGCTCAGTAGCTTTCATCTAGTATGGAATGAATAAAAAATTAGAACAATAATTAACCAGTTGAAAATTGATGATATTTATCCGGTTATCTTTTTAGTCCTTTCAATGAAATAAAGCGGTATGGCATCTCCTTAAAACTATGCTAGTATGCTGTGTTAATTAATAATAATAATTTCGAAAAAACTTTCAAAATTCTTTCTAAGTTAAGGGATACCATCGACTTATGACCGATTTGGCAAACAATGTTGTACCAGTCAATATTGAAGATGAGCTAAAAAATTCTTATCTAGATTACGCTATGAGCGTAATCGTAGGCCGTGCATTACCAGACGTACGAGACGGCTTAAAACCAGTCCATCGCCGCGTATTATTCGCAATGAATGTACTCGGTAATGACTTCAATAAACCTTACAAAAAATCAGCCCGTGTTGTTGGTGATGTAATTGGTAAATATCACCCACATGGTGATACTGCTGTTTACGATACTATTGTACGTATGGCGCAGCCATTTTCACTACGCTACATGTTAGTCGATGGTCAGGGTAACTTTGGTTCCGTTGACGGCGATTCTGCAGCGGCAATGCGTTATACAGAAATCAGAATGTCAAAAATAGCTCATTCTATTTTGGCAGATCTTGATAAAGAAACGGTTGATTTTGTACCTAACTATGATGGTACAGAACATATTCCAGCTGTTATGCCGACACGAATTCCTAATTTATTGGTAAATGGTACTTCAGGTATTGCTGTTGGTATGGCAACGAATATACCACCTCACAATTTAACTGAAGTCATAAACGGTTGTTTAGCGCTTATAGATAATAGTGATTTGACCTTTGAAGAAATTTTGGAATATATACCGGGCCCAGATTTTCCTACCGCAGGTATTATAAGTGGTCGTGCGGGTATAGAAGAAGCTTACCGCACTGGACGTGGGAAAATTAAAATTCGCGCCCGTGCTGATATCGAAGTTCACCCAACAACAGGTAAAGAAACCATTGTTGTTCATGAATTACCTTATCAAGTTAACAAAGCTCGCCTTATTGAAAAAATGGCAGAGCTAGTAAAAGAAAAACGCCTTGAAGGTATTTCAGCCCTACGTGATGAGTCTGATAAAGACGGCATGCGAATGGTTGTTGAAATCAAACGTGGTGAAGTAGGTGAAGTTGTTTTAAATAATTTGTACAAACTTACTCAAATGCAAGTTTCTTTTGGTTTAAATATGGTGGCGCTAACGAATGGCCAACCTAAACTATTTAACATTAAAGAGATGCTTGAAGAGTTTATACTTCATCGACGTGAAGTTGTTACTCGCCGTACTATATTTGAATTACGCAAAGCACGCGAACGTGCACATTTACTTGAAGGATTATCAATAGCTTTAGCAAACATTGATCCTATTATAGAGTTAATTAAAAACTCTCCAACGCCTGCTGAAGCAAAAGAAAAGCTTCTTGCTCGTGGTTGGGATTTGGGTAATGTTGCAGAAATGCTTAGTGCTGCTGGTGATGATGCTGCGCGTCCTGAGTGGGTTGAAGAAGGCTTTGGCATTCAAAATGGTCAATACTTCCTAACCATACAACAAGCACAAGCAATATTAGATCTTCGTTTACACAAGTTAACGGGCCTAGAACACGAAAAAATCTTATCGGAATACAAAGCATTATTAGATATTATTGCTGAGCTATTACACATATTAGGTTCACCTGAACGTTTAATGGAAATTATTCGTGAAGAGTTAGAAGCTATCCGTGATGAGTTTGGGGATGAACGTCGTACTGAAATCACCAATGCTTCGCATGACTTATCAATGGAAGATTTGATTACAGAAGAAGACGTAGTCGTTACCTTGTCACATGAAGGTTATGTTAAATACCAAGTATTAAGTGATTACCAAGCACAACGTCGTGGCGGTAAAGGTAAAGCAGCAACTAAGATGAAAGAAGAAGACTTCATCGAACGTCTGTTAATTGCTAATACCCACGATACTATTTTATGTTTCTCAGATCGCGGTAAACTTTACTGGTTGAAAGTATTCCAATTACCATTAGCAAGTCGTACTGCTCGTGGTCGTCCAATTGTTAATATACTCCCTCTTGAAGCAGGTGAGCGTATTACGGCAATCTTACCGGTACGTGAATACGAAGAAGATAAGTTTATTATCATGGCAACTGCATCAGGTACTGTGAAGAAAACAGCACTAACGGCTTATAAAAACCAGCGTGCCAACGGCATAATTGCACTTAATTTACGTGATGACGATACCTTAATAGGTGTTGCTATTACCGATGGTTATAACGACATTATGTTGTTCTCTGATGCGGGTAAAGTTGTTCGTTTTAATGAAAAACTTCGTGATAGCGAAACGGGTGCAATCAAGTTAGATGAAGAAACTGGTGAAGAACGTTGGGCATTAAAACCTATCGGCCGAACCGGTACTGGTGTTCGTGGTATTAAGTTAGAAGGTGATCAAAAAGTTGTTTCACTTATTGTGCCTCAAAACGATGGGCCAATCTTAACAATTACTGAGAATGGTTTTGGTAAACGAACAGCATTAACTGAATATCCTGCGAAAAGTCGTGCGACTAAAGGTGTGGTCTCTATTAAAGTAAGTGACCGAAATGGCCCTGTTGTTGGTGCTGTTCAAGTTGAAGATTTAGATGAAATAATGCTTATTACTGACAACGGCACATTGGTACGTACACGTGTCAAAGAAGTGAGTGTTATTGGTCGTAATACGCAAGGTGTTCGAATTATTAGAACAGTAGAAGATGAACATGTTGTTGCATTGCAGCGTATTGATGAAATCGAAGAAGAGGATGTTCCTGAAGGAACAGAGGAAACTTCTGGAGAGTCAATAGAATCATCAGAAACTGAAAGTACTTCCTCAGAAGTACCGACAGATAATGAAACGCTCAGTGAAGGTGATAACGAATAGTTACCGCTAGAAACTAGATAAAAAGGGCGGTTAATAACCGCCTTTTATAGGGTTGAGGAAAAAGTATTTTGTATCATGTTAGCGAAAATAAAATGTATAAAAATGTGATAAAGCTTAAAAACTTTCTGTATAAATTAGACTGATTTACATAAGTAATATATAAAATAAGTGCATCGATAAGCGTTTTGAAATTTTGATAAAGGGTGTTGTGTTATATGTCTCAAATATTTAACTTTTGTGCTGGTCCTGCCATGTTACCTGTTGAGGTAATGAAAAAAGCACAAACAGAATTTATAAACTGGCAAGGTACGGGTAGCTCAGTCATGGAACTAAGTCACCGCAGTAAAGAGTTTATGACCGTCGCAGCAAAAGCAGAAGCTGATTTACGTGACTTAATGGCGATACCTGATAATTACAGTGTATTGTTTTGTCATGGTGGAGGTCGAGGTCAATTTTCTGCTGTGCCTTTGAATTTATTATCTGAGGGCAAGACCGCGGATTATATTATTTCTGGTTCTTGGTCGAAAGCTGCAGCAACTGAAGCTGAGCACTATGGTGAAATCAAACGTATAGATGTCGTTACTAAAGTTGCAGGTGAAACACATGTTTTATCTAGTCAAGAATGGGGTTTAAACCCCGATGCTGCCTTTGTCCATTATTGTCCAAATGAAACAGTTGACGGTATCGAAATGTTTGATATCCCAGAAACCAATGGTGTGCCTCTCGTTGCTGATATGTCCTCAACTATTTTATCTCATGAAATAGAAGTTGCAAAATTTGGGCTTATTTATGCTGGAGCACAAAAGAATATTGGTCCATCTGGATTAACTATTGTAATTGTTCGCAATGATTTATTAGGTAATGCACAATTGGCAACACCATCAATTATGAATTATCAAGTATTAGCTCAGAATGATTCTATGTATAATACACCGCCAACTTATGCTTGGTATTTAGCCGGTTTGGTTTTTGAGTGGTTGAAAGACGCCGGTGGTGTTGCAGGTATTGCAAAAATAAACAAAAAAAAAGCTGAGCTTTTATATGGCTATATTGATGAAAGTGCCTTTTATCAAAATCATATAGAGTCAGAATTTCGCAGCTTAATGAACGTACCATTTTGGTTAACGGATGAAACGCTCAATGCTGAGTTTTTAAAGCAAGCAGAAGCGCAAGGCTTAATGGCATTAAAAGGGCATAGAATTGTTGGCGGCATGCGCGCAAGTATATATAACGCTATGCCTTTAGCTGGTATACAAGCGCTTGTTTCTTTTATGAAAGACTTTTCTGCCACAAATACCAAGTAATAATTAGGTCTCGTTATATCTAATTAAAAGTAGGTTGTTTATACGTAAAACAACTAAATAAACATTATCGATTTATCAAAAGTGATACGAAAAAATCATTGATAAAACATAAATTATTGTATTGGAATAAAAATGTCAGACGCACAGAAAACATTAACTATTACCACAGGCCTTGCCAGAAAAGTATCTGGAGATATCATTGTACCGGGTGACAAGTCATGTTCGCATCGTTCTATTATGTTTGGCTCTTTAGCTGAAGGTACCACGCACGTTTCAGGTTTCTTACCTGGGGATGATTGTTTAGCAACAATGAATGCGTTCAAAGCGATGGGCATACAAATAGAAGGTCCAGATGAAGAACAAAATGTTGTTATTCATGGAAAAGGTTTATTTGGTTTAAATGCACCAACAGACGCATTAAATATTGGCAATTCAGGGACGACTATTAGGTTAATGTCTGGATTACTTGTAGGGCAGAAGTTTAGCTCAGAAATGGCTGGAGACAGCTCACTTAATAAACGTCCTATGGCCCGAGTTGTTGACCCCTTAAAGTTAATGGGCGCAAATATTTCTGCGGCTAAAAACGGTACACCACCGGTAATTTGTCAAGGTGTTCAAGACGGTGAATCCTTAAAAGCTATTCATTACGACTTACCTATGGCAAGTGCACAGGTTAAATCTTGTGTCTTACTTGCCGGAATGTACGCCAACGGTGTTACTTCAGTTACTGAGCCAGGCATTACTCGTGATCACACCGAACGTATGTTAACTGCTTTTGGTTACCCCGTAACGGTTGAAGATACACCCATTGGGAAAAAAGTATCCATTGAAGGTGGCCATAAACTAACAGCATGCGATATTCAAGTACCCGGTGATATTTCATCAGCCACATTTTTCATGGTAGCAGGTTTAATTGCCAAAGAAGGTGAGTTAATTATTCGTAACGTCGGTATGAATCCAACACGTATTGGGTCTATTAACATTTTGCAACAAATGAATGGCGATTTGACTATTATTAACGAACGTATGGCTGGCGGAGAGCCAGTTGCAGATGTAGTCGTTAAATCATCTCAATTGAAGGGAATTGATGTCGATGAACGTGATGTTCCACTAGCTATTGACGAATTTCCCGCTATATTCATTGCCGCTGCTTGTGCAAAAGGTACAACACGTTTACGTGGTGCAGAAGAATTAAGAGTAAAAGAAAGTGATCGGATCCAAGCAATGGCTGATGGCTTAAAAGAATTAGGTATTGATTGTACTGTTTTTGACGACGGTATAGATATTATTGGCGGGCAATTAACATCAGGCACTATTCATAGTCATGATGATCACCGTATTGCTATGTCTTTTGCTATTAGCTCATTAAGAGCTTCTGGCGAAATTAAAATTTTAGAGTGTGACAATGTAGCGACATCGTTCCCTAATTTTGTCACGTTAGCAAACCAAGTAGGATTAACACTAAATCAAGCGTAGATTAAGTCACTTAATTAGTTTTAACTTCCTTTAGTTGAGATATATATATGATACAACAAATACCGATAATAACTATAGATGGACCTAGTGGTGCAGGTAAGGGCACAGCCGCACGTTTAGTTGCAGAGCAACTTGGTTGGCACTTACTTGACAGCGGAGCTATTTATCGTGTTCTTGCAGTAGCAACATTGCATCATCAATTATCTATTGAAGAAGAAGAGCCCCTAATCCCTATTGCCGCTCACTTAGATGTGCAATTTGAAATAACAAGTGAAGGTCAAGGTAAAGTGATTTTAGAAGGCGAAGATGTAAGCCGAAGTATCCGAACTGAAGAAGTCGGCGCTATTGCATCGAAAATAGCTGCTTACCCTCGTGTTCGTGAAGCACTTTTACGCCGTCAACGCGCATTTAAAGTCGCACCAGGGCTTGTTGCTGACGGTAGAGACATGGGTACAATCGTATTTGTAGACGCCCCAGTTAAAGTGTTTTTAACCGCATCAGCAGAAGAACGTGCACAACGACGATTTAATCAGTTGAAAGAAAATGGTTTTGATGTTAAAATCGGGCGCCTTTTGGATGACATACGTCAGCGTGATGAGCGAGATCAGACCCGTACGGTCGCTCCACTTATCCCTGCAGAAGGAGCGTTAATCGTTGATTCTACTGACCTTTCTATTGATGAAGTGGTTACTAAAATTTTAACATTTGCCAATGGCAAATTAACGTAAACGAAGCAATCTTGCTTCAAAATCAACCTAACGTAAGGATGCATTAGGTTTTATTAATAACCCCATGAAACATGTATGTTAATTGGATTAAAAAACTGAGTTCATATAATTATTATGACTGAAAATTTTGCGCAACTTTTTGAAGAAAGTTTAAAAGAAATCGAAACACGCCCTGGTTCAATCATCAAGGGTACTATCGTAGCCATTAACAAAGACAATGTAATTGTCGATGCTGGCCTTAAGTCTGAAAGTGTTATTGACATTAACCAATTTAAAAACAACTCAGGTGAAGTTGAAGTTAATGTTGGCGATGAAATTGACGTTTCTCTTAAAGCAACAGATGATGGTTTCGGTGAAACTATTCTTTCTCGCGATGATGCTAAGCGTCACGAAGCATGGCAAGTGCTTGAGAAAGCATATGAAGAAAAAGAAACTGTTATCGGTGTTATCAACGGTAAAGTTAAAGGTGGTTTCACGGTTGAAGTTAGCGATATTCGTGCTTTCTTACCGGGTTCATTAGTAGATGTTCGCCCAATTCGCGATACAACTCACCTTGAAGGCAAAGAATTAGAATTTAAAGTTATTAAGCTTGATCAAAAGCGTAATAACGTTGTTGTTTCTCGTCGTGCCGTTATCGAATCTGAAAGCAGCGTAGAACGCGATGCATTGTTAGAATCATTAGCTGAAGGCCTAGAAGTTAAAGGTATCGTTAAGAACCTTACTGACTACGGCGCATTCGTAGATTTAGGCG
>JASDWX010000114.1:0-11209 GCA_041890515.1 Alteromonadaceae bacterium | reverse complement strand
TTTGGTTTTGCTTAGTTTAAGCTATAAACCTCTACAGTTTCATTAGACCATTACAGTCCGATGATAAGGCATCAATAACAACAAACATGTAGAGTAACTATTAAATTCTGAGTTCATTCTGTTATCTGACTTAGTGCAAAATTAATAAGCAATATGTAAAAGTAACAAGCGTTTCCTAAGTTAAGCTTAAGGCAACATGCATATTCACTGCTTAATTCTTAATGCCCTATTTAACCAAACTAAAGAATCAGTTGAGTATCATCTTTGTTAATAACATTATTAATGGGCCTAGTGAAAACGGTATTTCATTTGTTCAGCTATCCTTGATTATCTTACATCCCAAAACCAGTCTTTGAGCATGCCCAAAAATTTAGATCATTAATTATCTAAAAGTGCTTGAATAAACAACAAAAACGATATACTGTACACCCATACAGTATACCTAGGTTTTAAAAATGAATTCAATAAATCACATTAATACCAGTGAGTTACATACTAAAAACAGAAAGTTTACTTTTGATAAAGCTAATTGGTGCGATGTTAAAAGTATTTCAAATAGACTTGAGCTCTCTCAGCAGTACACTGAAATCTTTGAAAAATATGATTTGGATAACAAATGGATTTTGATGATAAACCCTGAAGAAAAACCGTTACAACAATTATCTACACAAGGGAAAATAGATCCCAAAAAAATACTTAAAGTAAATATTCATCAACGAAATATATCACTTAAAACCATTAAAAATACTTTAGAAAAAGGCCATTGCTCAGCAGTTATCTTGTGTAACGCTAAATTAGATGCATCACAATTGGCCCAATTAACTCAATTTGCAGAAAAAGGTAAAACCAAATGCATTATTTTGAAGAAACAAGTTCAAAACGTTTTCAATCAAAGCCAAATAACAAGTTGCTTAGCTATTTCGGATTCTTCTTTATTGTTGCATTGATAGAATTTGAGAAGGTTTCTCCTTTATTAAAGCAGAAAATAAAAGTTTGCTCTGTTAAAATAGATCAAATACTTTTTTAGAATGATCCTTTTTTATGAAATGCCCATGTGGTTCAAACACTAGTTTCAAACAATGCTGCTTATTAGTAATAACTGAAGAAGTAAAAGCTATATCACCTGAGCAACTAATGCGCTCTCGTTATAGTGCATACGCAACAAAATCTGCAGATTATATTTATAATACTTACGCAAACTCTAGCAGAGAACACCAATCAGTAAATGATATATTTGAGTGGGCACAAGAAACAAAATGGTTAAAGCTCATTATTCATTCTGCAAGTGAATATTCTGCTGTAATAGATAACAGTTCTGATGACCTTGTTATTGAAGAATATAACTTACCTACGGTATTTTTTTCTGCATATTACAAACATCAAAGTCATTATTATCTCATGAAAGAAACTTCACGTTTTATTCTTGAAGGAAGAAAATGGCGTTATCTAGATGGTGAAGTAAGCAGTAGTAAAGAGCTTGCTGCCCCAAAAAGAAATGAGCTCTGTTTTTGCAAGAGCCAGAAAAAGTTCAAACAGTGTTGCGGTTCATAAATTCGAAAAGTCTTTATCATCATTCAGCTATATTCTTAGTAAATATATTTATCTACGTTCATGCAATAGCATCAAGTAAAGGGGCCTTTACTATGGTGTTATGAACAGCTTTAAGCCAACCTTTGGCATCAAATGATAACCTTGATGTATCTGAGTCACCATCATCATTACGCTTTTGTTGGTTAAATTTCTTCTGGCAATATAACGATGTATTACTTATAATTTTTTGTGTGATATGTTTCTTATCGTCTCGAAATGCAAGCGGTTTAGGCGATAACACGTTCGATAAGTGTAATTCTGCTAGGTTATTATTTTGAATAAGCTCTGCTTGATTAAATATGGAAGTTGTGTGATTTTCATCTAGGGATAAGGGAGCATTTTCAGGCAGTTCAAATTCTTTTCTTAATGTTGCATCGTTAGTATTTTTAACATTTGTAACTGTTTTAGGTAAAAAAAACTGACTATGACTTTGTACATCATCGGATAACATTGCTAAAAGTAGCGAAAAATCAGCTCGTCGGGCACTGTGCACACTTTCATTAAGTTGTTCACCCAATTGTAGTTCGTGTACCAGAATTTGACTGTCAACTGACTCTATAAACAATGCACTTCAACTTTATTATTTTCTATAAAGTTTATATCGACAACTTGTTAAATATATTGAGCTTTTTTTTCATTTATTGAGTAAATGACATTATCCCTATTTTCACCTCTACAATCGTATAAATATAACGCAAAAAGCTACTTTAATGGCAAACTTAACACTAAAAATGCACCACCTTGTTTACTATCAACAAAATCAACACTTCCTTGATGTCATTCCATAATACGATTTACAATCGCTAAATCTAAACCAAAGCCCAAAACCTCTTGGTTCATTGATTTATCTCCTCATGAAAAACATCAAAAATAATAGCTTTAACCCATCGCTAACCCCATCAACATCATCTTCTGCAGTGATAATACAATCACTATTATCGTTAACAGCGTAACCTTATTTTAACTCCCTCCACATTTAACGTCATTACTGAGGGAGTTATTAACAGCCCTAACGTAAAATGGGCATCACACCTTATTTTATCTAGACCAATTTTATTCTCAAATGTAATAAAACCCAAGAAATGCTGATAACCCGCCAATTGAACATTAATGAGTTCGAATACCGAATATTGATCTATTAGCAAACTTGGCTTTCACTATCAAAAATATGTGTATAAAGGGGATTAATTAACAATTAATAATAACCTTCTTTCATGACATCTGGTAGCATGTTCAAAAATTCAATTTCGAGCGTTTTTATGAAAATTATTAGCTTTAATATTAACGGGCTCCGTGCACGTTTACATCAACTCCAAGCCATTATTGATAAACATCAACCTGACATAATAGGCCTACAGGAAATCAAAGTTCATAATGATGCATTTCCCATTGAAGCTGTTGAATCAATGGGGTACCACGTTTATTTTCATGGCCAAAAAGCACATTATGGTGTAGCGATGCTATGTAAAAAAGAAGCTAACGTTATTAAAATGGGCTTTCCAAGCGATACCGAAGAGTCTCAAAAGCGAATGGTCATGGTTGAAACCACCAATGAACAGGGTGAGAAAGTCACAGTACTTAATGGCTATTTTCCACAAGGTGATAATATTGCTCATGAAACAAAATATCCCTACAAGCGTCAATTTTATAAAGATTTAATGACATACCTAAATAATAATCATACGCCTGACGAACATGTAGTGATTATGGGAGATATTAATATTTCTCCAAGTGATTTAGATATTGGTATTGGTGAACCTAATCAGAAACGTTGGTTAAAAACAGGTAAATGTAGCTTTCAGCCAGAAGAACGTGAATGGTTGACTACATTAATGAACTGGGGATTTAAAGATACCTTTAGGGAGCTTCACCCAACAAGAACAGAACGTTACTCTTGGTTTGATTATCGCTCTAAAGGTTTTGTTGATAATCGAGGTCTTCGTATTGATGTCGTATTAGCGACACATAAAATGGCTGACACTTGTATTGAAGCAGATGTTGACTACGAACTACGTGGCATTGAAAAACCTTCAGATCATGCGCCAATTTGGTCAACTTTTAAGTAAGTGTTAAGTAAATCTTATGTTTATTGCTCAGTATATTTGTCCTATTTGTAAAAAATCATTAGTGTTAAATAATAAAAGCTATCGTTGTGAAAGCAAGCATAGCTTTGATCAGGCAAAAGAAGGTTATGTGAATTTATTACCCGTTCAACATAAGCATTCAAAAGATCCTGGAGATAACAAAGCGATGGTGAACGCGCGACGTTCATTTTTAGATAAAGGTTTTTATCAACCGCTTGCTGATGAATTACAGAATCTTTATCTACAATATGCTGATTTAACAAAACCTGTATTTGACGCCGGTTGTGGTGAAGGGTTTTACACTCAACAATATGTAAACGCAACAAACAGTGTTTACGGCATTGATATTGCCAAAAATGCCGTTAAGCATGCAGCAAAAAAATATAAAGATTGTCAATTTAGTGTGGGTACTTTGTCGCAATTACCTTTCAGTAATGATTATTTTTCTTGGATAAACTCTATTTATGCTCCCATTCTTGAGAAAGAATTCACAAGAGTTTTAGCTGATAATGGCTATTTAGTGACGGTAACACCGGCAAAAAACCATTTGATAGAGTTGAAAGCATTAATATATCGAGCAGCAAAACAGCATGACATCAGTAAAAGTCCTATTGAACACCTTACGCTAATTGAACAAAAAGAAGTCAATTATGTGATGGAGTTTACGACAGGCGAAGATATTATTAATTTACTTTCAATGACGCCTTTTGCCTTTAAAACAACGGATAGCTTATTCAACGACTTAAAAGCGAGAAGCTACTTTAATTGCCAAGCTGATTTTTTAATACGTGTTTATAAGAATAAGACTAACTGAAACTAACGAAATATTTTGTGGAGTATTTAGAATTTAGAATTTTGAGATTGGTGGCTAATATTAAGTAACATGGCTAAATCAATAAAACGAGGTTTGTGCACTGATAGCTTGATTGAACCGCCAGCTTCATTCACCCTAGCAACACTTTCTTTATACCAAGAAGCCAAAGATACAGGTAAAAATTTATCTGCTTTAACACCTAACATCAATAATGCTTGTACTGGAAGAGTTAAAATAAATAAGCTATAAACCATTGCTTGTGGTAATAGTGCAAACGAGCCCAAATAAATCTGCATTATAAAAGAAAACAAAGCAATTCCCGGTAAATATCGAAAAGCTAAACGGCTCATTTTAACAGCTTGATATTCGGCAAAATAATTACCCAACTCAGCTTTTTGAGGCCAAAGTTCCATATACTTCCGGCCTAACTTTATTAGTTCTACTACACTTATATTCATACGCGACACCCTACAACAAGTCTTATTTAAAAGATAGCATAAAGTTGTAACTAGTTTTATTGAAGTTGGTGTAAATTTACTTTCCTTGGTTCATATCAATAGTTAAACAATTATTTTGGTCTATAATCTTCCAATTAACGTATTGTAATAAAACAATTAACTTCCTTTTTAAATAGATGATTAAATAATGCTATGAAAAAAAATCTAATTTTAGTTTTAAATTGTGGGAGCTCTTCCTTAAAATTTTCACTGATCAGACAAGATAATGGCGAAACATTACTCACAGGGTTAGCCGAACGCTTATTATCGGAACAGGCAAGTATAAAAATAAAATATCACGGTCAAGCAATAGAAGCTCATTTACTTAGACCATTTGACCATGAAGCTGCCATAACAAAACTAGTAGAGGTGTTAGTAACCCATGAACTCAATCTGCAAATTTTTGCGATAGGTCATCGCGTAGTTCATGGCGGGGAAAACTATAGTCGACCAACATTAATTAATGATGTCGTAAAAAAATCTATTAGTGATTTATCAAAACTCGCACCCTTGCATAATCCTGCCAATCTAAGGGGTATTACCGCCTCAGAAGCCGTATTTTTGGATATTCCACAAGTTGCCGTTTTTGATACGGCCTTTCATCAAACAATGCCGGAAAAAGCTTTTATCTACGGTATCCCCTATGCACTTTATAAAGACCATGGTATTCGACGATATGGTTTTCATGGCACTAGCCATTATTTTGTAGTTCAAGAAGCGGCAAAAAAACTTGAGACACCCTTAAATGAAAGTAGTTTCATTAGCGCGCACTTAGGTAATGGTTGCAGTGTATCTGCCATTAAAAATGGCAAAAGTGTAGATACAAGTTTAGGTTTTACACCGCTTGAAGGCGTAATGATGGGAACTCGTAGCGGCGATATAGATCCTGGCATTATATTTCATTTAATCAATCAATTAGGGTACACGGCTGAAAAAGTTAATCATTTATTAAATAAAGACAGTGGTTTACTCGGTGTTTCAGGTTTAAGTAACGATTGCCGTGAAATTGAGGAAGCTTGGCTAAAGGATAATAATCCTCGTGCTAAGTTGGCATTAGATGTATTTTGTTATCGAATCGCAAAATCTATTGCCTCTTTTTCGGCTAGCTTGACTTCACTTGACGCCTTGATTTTTACCGGTGGTATTGGCGAAAATTCTAACCTTATTCGTCAATGTATTACTGAACAACTTAGCCTCCTTAATTTTTATATTTCAAATGATAAAAATAAATCATGCCGTTTTGGGCAAGCTGGGCATATTAACGCTGATAATTCTCGTGACATTTTAGTGATCCCGACAAATGAAGAATGGGTTATTGCTGAACAAACATCTCAACTTTTATCAAAAAAATCAGGTAAGGAAAAATAATGTCCCATAGAATAATGTTACTGCCTGTTGGCTTTGGCGTTGGGCTTACCAGTGTTGCTCAAGGTTTAATTCATGCCTGCCAACAAAAAGGTATTAATGTTGGTCATTTTAAGCCAATAAGTCAGCCATCTTCTAATTTATTAACGCATAAGAATAACACTCAAGCAAAGATAACACAGACAGAAACCTCAAATCATTCAGTATCATTAACCTATGTTGAGCAACAAATGGGTGATGGAAAACATGATATAGTTTTAGAAAAAATTGTTGGTGCATTTAATGATTTTGAAAAAAATTATGATGTTGTTATTATTGAGGGACTTATTCCAACGACTCGCCAGCCTTATGCAGGTAGAATTAATCGAGATGTTGCCCAAGCACTTTCTACGGATATAGTGTTAGTTGCGGCTCCTGACAATGACAGTGCAGAAGAATTTGAAGATCGTTTAGAAGTCAGTGCTGAAACCTTCGGCGGAATCAAAAACAAACGTTTAATCGTTTGTATCATTAATAAAATTAATAGCCCAGACAAAGATGTATATGGATTGTTACCTCGTGAAAATGAGTTTAACAATGACTTTGATCTAGATCCTCTGATCAATTTATCTATATTTAAAAATCGTCATTTTGATTTATTAGGCACTATTTTATGGGAAATGGATTTAATTGCTCCTCGCGTTATTGATATTTCTAACTACCTCAATGCTGAAATTTTAAATCAAGGAGACATGTATCACCGTCGTATCCGTAGTATTAGCTTTTGTGCGCGCAGTGTGGGTAACTTAATGAGCCACTTACAACCCAGCCGTTTGATTGTTACTCCGGGTGACAGAACAGATATTATTATCGCAACTTGCTTATCGGCTTTAAATGGTACAAAAGTTGGTGCGTTACTACTGACCAATGGTTACACACCAAATGAGCAGGTAATGTCCTTATGTAAACAAGCCTTAGATGCGGGACTTCCGATGCTCTCTGTTCCTTGGGATACTTGGCAAACTTCACGCTATTTAATGAACTACAATCCAGAAACACCAGACGATGATATTCAACGCCATGACAAAGTAAAAGAGTATGTCGCTAAAAACTTGTCTTCAACTTGGTTACAACAACTTTCAAAGAATGTTAGTCAAAGTAATCAAATGTCACCACCCGCATTTAGACACAAATTAACTGAACTTGCCCGTGATGCCAACAAACTGATTATTTTACCTGAAGGTAATGATGTCAGAACGATCAAGGCCGCAGCAATTTGTGTTGAACGTGGAATTGCACGTTGCCAGCTTCTTGGCGATAAAGAAAGTATTTTGCGTATTGCTGAACAACAAGGCATTAACTTACCCGATGGTTTATTGATCACTGATCCTGCACTCATTCGTGATAATTACATTAAACCTTTAGTTGAGTTGAGAAAGAATAAGGGATTAACTGAAGTTGTTGCCAAGCAAGAGTTAACAGATAACGTTGTTCTAGCGACTATGATGCTACAACTAGGACAAGTAGACGGATTAGTCTCTGGCGCGGTCAATACAACGGCTAATACGATTCGCCCCGCTTTACAACTTATTAAAACAGCAGAAGGTAGTTCCTTAGTTTCATCTATATTTTTTATGTTATTGCCCGAACAAGTACTTGTTTACGGTGATTGTGCGATCAATCCAGAGCCTACTGCAGAGCAGTTATCAGATATTGCGATACAATCAGCTGATTCAGCAATAAAATTTGGCATTGAACCTAAAGTAGCCATGATAAGCTACAGCACAGGGAGTTCAGGTGTTGGTGCTGACGTTGAAAAAGTAGCAAAAGCGACCTGATCTTATTATTGATGGCCCACTGCAATACGATGCTGCCATTATGGAAAATGTTGCGAAGAAAAAAGCGCCCAACAGTCCGGTAGCAGGAAAAGCCAATGTATTTATATTCCCCGATCTCAATACCGGCAATACAACATATAAAGCGGTACAACGTTCAGCTGATTTAGTCAGTATAGGACCCATGTTACAAGGAATGAGAAAACCCGTAAATGATCTATCACGCGGCGCATTAGTAGATGATATTGTGTATACAATCGCCCTGACCGCCATCCAAGTAAATCCATAGTTTACTCAGCTAAAAGGTTAAATTATTAACCTTTTAGCTTACCCTTTTACCAAGTTGGCACTGATTTAATATACAGTTGACTATTTTAATAACTATTAATACTTCCAGCAGTCTTTACCTACTAGTTAAAAAACAACCAGTATAAATTTACCATATAAAACAACATACTAACAAATCAAACAATAGTTACCCACAACAATACCCACAGCTTTTGTGGATATCATTAATAAGTTCTTCTTATTATTTAAGAGGTTAACCACTTAGAATGCAGCGACTTTTCACTAGTTAGCATGCTTTTTATAATTAGTCGTTAACTTTTAACAGAATCTTTAATTTAAATCATCAGTTACATCATAGAAACACAATAAATAAACACAAAAAAATACAGAGTAATTATGACTTTATTTATTTATACATAAATATACTTACTTTAAAAATTAGTCAGTAAACGCTATAGTTACCTTTTTCATAAATGGTAACTTGCTATGAGTACACTTACCCTCAAATTACTCGAAGAAACTTTTGCAATTCATAGTTTAGCGAGCGATATCGATATTCCAAAAGCTGTATTTGACGCGCCTATATTTTTTATTGCTAAAACCTATGAGGAAACTTCCATTGTATTACCTCAGGCAATCATTATGCCCAGCGATGAAGTAGAAAAAGATTGGCAAGCTTTTGAGGTTGTAGGTCCACTCGATTTCACGTTGACAGGTATTTTATCAAAAATATCAACAATATTGGCAAACGAAAAAATCAGTATTTTTGCAATTTCAACCTTTGATACCGATTATATTTTAGTAAAATCAACCAATGTATCTCTTGCGACAGCAGCGTTAATATCAAATAATTACCAAATAATTTAGCTTTAGGAACATTCATGACCACCATTTATGGCATAAAAAATTGCGACACTGTAAAAAAGGCAACTAAATGGCTTGATAAGCAAGGTATTGAGTACAATTTTTTTGACTTTAAGACACAACCATTAACTACTGAGTTATTGACTGAGTTTGTCAATAGAAGCTCTTGGGATGTTTTACTTAATAAACGCAGCACTACGTTTAGAAACCTGCCCGAAGCAATAAAAGATAACTTGACTGACGATATTATATTTAAGGCCGTTTTAGAACAACCCACGTTACTAAAAAGACCCTTAGTGGATCACAACAATAATTTTCAAGTCGGTTTTAAAGAACCATTATACCAAGAGCTGTTTTTATCATGAATAATATAGAGTTAGAACATAACGTTATTACATTAGCAAAAAATTTAATCGCGCGCCCTTCAGTGACGCCTGAAGATTTTGGTTGTCAAAAGATGATGGCTGAGCGTTTAAGTGCCTTAAATTTTAATAATGAAACCATGGTTTTCGAAGATACGACAAATTTATGGTCAAGACGCGGCACAACCGAACCTGTATTTTGTTTTGCGGGCCATACCGATGTTGTACCGGCAGGAAATTTAGCGCTTTGGCATACTCCTCCTTTTGAGCCAACTATTATTGATGGGATGTTATTTGGTCGTGGAGCCTCAGATATGAAAGGGAGCTTAGCTGCGATGATTATCGCTACAGAGCGTTTTGTAGAAGATCACCCCAATCATTTTGGTTCAATTGCATATCTTATTACGAGTGATGAAGAAGGCCCATTTATTAATGGCACAACGCGCGTTATTGATACACTTGAAGCACGTAATGAAAAAATAAACTATTGTATTGTCGGTGAGCCAACAAGCTCTAATCATGTTGGAGATATCATTAAGAATGGTCGACGCGGTTCTATTTCTGGTGAATTAACCATACATGGTAAACAAGGCCATGTGGCTTATCCAGATCATGTAAAGAACCCTATTCATATTGCAATGCCCGCTTTGGCTGAACTTAGCCAAATGCATTGGGATAACGGTAATGAATATTTTCCACAAACCAGTTTTCAATTATCAAATATTGAATCTGGAACGGGCGCAACGAATGTAGTCCCCGGACATTTGACTGCTTGGTTTAATTTACGTTTTAGCACAGAACTAAATTTTCAAAATATTATAGCTAAAATTGATGCTGTACTCACCAAGCATCAATTGGAATATGAGATTAAATGGACATTTAACGGTAAGCCATTTATTACTGAACCTGGAACTTTGCTAGATTCCGCCGTAAAGGCAATAAAGACTGTGACTAACATTGATGCTGAATTATCAACATCTGGTGGCACTTCAGACGGTCGATTTATTGCCCCTACAGGTGCTCAGGTTATTGAACTTGGTCCATGTAATGCAACTATCCATCAAGTAAATGAAAGCGTTAGTTGCAAAGACTTAATTTCATTGGCTGATATTTATTATCATACTCTCGTTAACGCACTCACTAACCAAGTACAAATAGCATAACGGTAATGACTCAAATATTAAATGATATATTAAGCAAAAAACAAATAACGGGGCTCGATGATAGTCATATCACTTGGTTAGATAATGCTACGGGTATTCATCATCAAGCTATTCCAGCATGGAAGGCAATGTCTGAAGAAGCAAACCTGGCTGGTTTTGACCTAAAGATTGCAAGTGGTTATAGAGGATTCACTCGTCAATTATCTATTTGGAATAAAAAGTTTTCAGGACAACTCGCCATTAAAAGCAAGCAAGGTGAAACGCTCGACATTACGACAATGACTGAGCAAGAAATTGTTCAGTCTATTTTGTATTTTTCAGCGCTACCTGGAGCAAGCCGCCATCATTGGGGGTGCGATATTGATATC
>JASDWX010000113.1:25299-43085 GCA_041890515.1 Alteromonadaceae bacterium | reverse complement strand
ATAAACGGTGCTTGCCAAACACACCATTACCGCGGAGCGGTTTAGTTCAATGTGGCAATAGTGAATATTGCATAAAACGTCTCAATCTCATTTGATGTCTAATAATCTCACTAGTGATGTCTATTCACATAAGTAAAAATCCCATTCTCTGTCGCAGATCCCATTATTTTCTGCGAAAAACACACATCTTTAACCACTATGAAATAAACACCTAAAACATAAAGCTGAGTAAATACTTTATTTTTTACTTTACATTTATAGAGCTCTTGCTCTACAATGTGTTTGTTCTCTTTTATTGAACACCTGTTGTAATAATTTTATATTTTAGCTTCCCCAACGCTATCAGCCGATGTACTTGTTTTCATCGGTTTTTTTATGTCAAAAATTCAATAAAACCATCGAATAATTCACGCCACCTACAACAGTTGAGATTGAAATCCTTATTTGTATCGCCTCGATAAATTCAATATTTTTCCATTATTCAGTGTTACTTCGCTATCTCCGCTACTCAGCGGTGTAATCGAATCAATGTTATTTAAATTAACGGCATGCGAACGATGAATACGACAAAAACCTTGTGCTTCAAATTGATACATTAACTGAGTCAATGTTGGTCTTGTGGGATGTATCGGCCCTTTACTGTGTAAATTAACGTAATTACCTGATGATGCTAGCCACTCCATATCTTCAACTACGGCTATTGGGGTGGCTTCTCCTTGAGTGCGACTAATAAAGCCCCATATGTCTTTACGGTGTTCATAAATAAAATCAATTAATATAACGTGAAAACAAGATACTAATTGTTATTCTTTGGGCTTCCTTTTGTACTTTATGACGATTTAATTGGCTGGCATGCCCTCTTTTGGCAACAGTTAAAGATTAATCTAAAACCGTTACTTCTTACTTTCCACTTTTATTAATGGCCTTTATCAGTTTCTATAATGCCATTTGGTTAACAATAAACAACACCATTCCACCTTGGCTTATTATCTTAGATATACTTATTTACAGTCTTGTGCGTGTTGCAGGAGTATTAACTGTATTGACACTCGCTTATACATATTTGAATAAAAAAGCATTATCATTAAGCTATTTAAATAATGCTGGAATCCTTTTTATATTGTCCATCAAACGATTATTATTGTGCTCGCTGATAATTTAGCACTTTTGGAATTAGGGCCGATAATAGAGCCTTTAAGTGTTATTCTCTGCACCATTTTATTATATTTTATTATGTTTTATTTGTTTTGAGATTATTCGCCGTACTAATATTTTAAAACCGCTATTTGGTGTTCGAATGAAGAAAAACCACTGTAAGACGTTAAAATATGAGTTACATAGTTGGCTGATTGCTTATTATTACAATTGGAGTGGAGATCATTTTCTCAACTAAATAAAAAATAAAATAATTTATTTGTAACCTTTCACAAAGTCGTGCGTAATTATAACTATGAAAGGAAATCAATTTAATAAAATACTCGAAGAACATCAGCAGCGAATTTATTCGTTAGCTTTATATATTTTACGCGACAAACATGAAGCGGAAGATATTACACAAGATGTTTTCACGCGTTTATGGAACCGCTTAGATCAAGTAGAGATTGTAAAAATGTCTGCTTGGCTCTCTGCGGTAACTCGTAATGCGTGTATCGACAAACTACGTAAACGTAAAGAATTTAGCCAAGTTGAAGATGAACACCAAATCACAAAAAATCATGAAGAACCCGCAGGAAACTTACAACATCAGCAGCTAAGTAGTTGGTTAACGAATGCTATATCTTGCTTAAAAGAGCCTTACAGTTCGTTAATCATGCTTTGCGATGTTCAGCAGACAAGCCAAAGTATTGCAGCTCAATCACTTAATTTAACCACCAGTCAAGTAAAAGTATATTTACACCGTGCACGGCGTGAATTGAGAAACCTTTTAAAGGAGTATACCCATGAATGATGACAAATCATGGCAGCAACCATTAAATAATTTTTTAGCTAACAATGACATTTCAACCGACACTCGGGTGCTAGCAAGAGCGTTGTCTGAGCATAGTGAACTAAATAATGAAAAGCTAAGCAATCAATACATTAATGCGTTAGAGAAAGCGTTACATATTGAACAACACTTAAACGAAATAGGCTTACAGCCATTACCTACATCGTTAACAAATAAGCTACAGAGCATTGGAAAAACAGAAGAAAAAAACACCGTGTTTTTTGGTTACTTTGCGCCGAGCTGGAAAAAACTTAGCTTACTAGCAGCAACAGTTACTGCTGTCGCTTTACTTAATAGCAATATGATGAGTGCACCGACAAGCCAGCAACCGTCACTCGCAGAAATAAAACATGCGCAACAAGAGTTAGCCATCGCATTGCAATATATTTCATTTGCTAAAAATATATCAACTGAACAAATTAATCAGACATTTAATGAAAATATTCAACAACCATTGAATCAAGGTTTATTAAAACCACTTACCCATTTTAAGGAAACATCATGAAAAAATTAGTATCAGCGTTCATTTTCTTCACTTCGTCGTTATTTATTGGTAACGCTGTTTTTGCAAACGACATTACCCAAGAGCGCGGTTATGTAGACTTTGCAAATCTCGAATCGGTTTATGGCGAACCTAAAGTGATGGTTAATTTGAATAAGACTATGTTAGGTTTTATTAGCAAAATCAACCTGTCTGATCCGGAAGCGTCTGAGTTGATCAGTAAATTAAAAGCGGTGCGTGTACAAATCTACAATATGACAGATAACGATCAACCGGCATTAGATTTAATCGCTACAGTAAGTGAAGACATTAAAACCAAAGACTGGCTGCCTATCGTGTCTGTTAATGAAAAAGATGAAAAAGTGCGAATATTCACCAAAATTACTGATGATATTATGGACGGTTTAGTTGTTATGGTCATTAATAATAGTGACGCAAAAGAAGAACGAGAAGCGGTATTTATTAATATTGTTGGCGAAATAGACCCTGCACAAATTAATAAGGTCACTAAATCACTCAACATTGATGTCGACTTAAAGTAACGAGTAAACCATGAAACTCTCTCATTATTTATTAAAAAAAGCGACGTTACTCCTTGTCATTACTGGGAGCTTTTTCTTCACGGGGTGTGGTATTACCGCTGGCAGCCTTCACAGTCATGCGGGGTACGCCAATATTGAATCACCATACTGGTGGCAAGCTGACAACAAGTTAAACTTATCTCTAGGACCATTAGCTATCGGCACTGCACGTTGGGTTATTGATGCTGATGAAGACCCCGAAATTGATGCTTTATTAGATGACGTTGATGGTGTTCGTATCAGTGTTTATAAAGTTGAAGAAAACAGTGAGCTCTTTAAAGATAACTTTGGCGAGACAGAAGCTAATTTACGTGCTAACGGCTGGCAGCATATTGTGCGAGTAAATGATGACGAATCAGCTGATTATTCATTAATGTTTATTAAAGCAAGTGGGGACATTATTGATGGTTTAGTTGTACTGTCTCTTTCAGACGATGAGGCTGTATTTGTCAATATCATTGGTAATATTCACCCTGATTCTTTTGAACCTATTATGGATCAGGTTTATAAACAAAACGACACTAAAGATAAGTCAGCAGAGTAATTAGCTGAATAATTAAATAAAAACCTATTAAGTTAATACCGGAAAACTTAATAGGTTTGATATAAACGCTTAACTTATTTGTTTATTTACTTATTTAGGTGAAGCCGCATCATATTTAGCGGCTTGTTTCTTATTGGGTAAAGAGGCTTTAATAAATTGACGGATATCATCGTTGGCTGCTTTCAAATCTTCATATCGAAGATACATCATGTGACCACTTCGATAACCTTTAAACGACAAACGATCTTTCATTTTACCACTTTGATCTAACTGCCACATGGTATACTTAGCATCAAAATAATTTGTTGCCCCATCATAATAACCTGATTGGATCATGACCTTTAAATAAGGGTTTTGTGCCATTGCTAAGCGCAAGTTTTTACCGGTATTATTGTTAGCGCGATCCCACGGATGTACATTACCAAACATATTATATTTTATGTCTGTTTTGTAATTTAATTCCTCACGTAAGTAGTAATTTATCGCTGGGGTAAAGCTATGTAGCCATGAGGTCAGTTCCGCATTGTAATCAGGGCGTGAACCCGTTACTTTTTCGTCAATCCCTAAGTAGCGAGAATCTAAACGGCCAATGGTTTGCTCACGGTCCCTTAATAACTCTTTCCAAAAATATGAAGCGCTAATATCTAAATTATTGCGTAATACTTCTTTAACCGAAAGTCCTGAATAGTAAGACACCTTTTCTGCAATCGCTTGTTTCTCTTGCTGGCTGATAAAGCCACCTTTTGCGAGTGCAGGCATATATTGCTCGATAGTGAATTTTTCAACTTCGGGTAAAATATCTAATAAATCTTTTTGCTGTAGATCGCTCTTTAATGCTTTGTGGTACCAAGCTGCGGCAGCGAAGTATGGTAGGCGGTTTGCGGCTTTAACCGGCCCGTCACGCTTAATACCGATATCAGTTGGTGAAACTAAGATCACACCATTTAAATACATCCATTGGCGCGACTGTAACTCCAACGCTAAACCTGAAACGCGAGTAGTACCATAGCTTTCACCAATTAAGTATTTAGGTGAACGCCAGAGGTTATTTCGGGTAACAAAGGTATTAACCCAGTCTGCTAAATATTTAACGTCGGCATTTACACCAAAGAACATTGATTTTTGTTTATCTTTCGAAGGCATCTTGCCATCTTTGTCAGGTAAAACTCGTGAATAACCTGTATTCACAGGATTAACAAAAACAATATCTGCAACATCTAAAATGGAGTAGTCGTTAGTTTTTACACCATAAGGCTGAAGTGGGTAACCTTCGTTATCAACATTTAAAACACGTGGACCAGTATAAGCAACGTGCATCCATACAGATGCTGAACCAGGACCACCATTGAAGGAAATTAATAAGGGACGCGTACTTTTGTTCTTAACATCGCTACGTTTATAATAGGTATAAAACAAACTTGCTGTAGGGTTACCTTCGCTGTCCCACACAGGTTGCGTGCCTGTTGTTGCGGTATAGCTAAATTTTTTGCCATTAACTTTAGTGCTGTGTTTAGTCGTTGAACTTTCATCGATTGGCAATTTAAGCGTATGATCTGAAGTTTTATCTGATGTGTTATCTGCATTTGCTAACGGTGATAATATAATTAGCAATGCAAAAACTTTGACTAAATGGAAGATTTTCATTTTAACGTCCTGTGAATTGGGCTTTTTCATTAAAGTACCCACACTGTAAAACAGAAAAAAAGTTACCGCTGAAAAAAAAGTTTAAATGACTCTTTTCAACGATAAACTCCTGTTCTCACTGATTTGAACTATTTAGTTAACGTTACATAAACCACAATCAACTTTTGACCCGTAACCGCCATATCCCCTACTTTAAGTGAGTTTAATTTTAACAAATGTTCAGCTTTTATTATCTGATGATTTTGATAAGACGTTAACTGAAATGCCCCTGACAAACTGTAAATAAAACATAAATCTGCAGCGTTAAGTTCAATCGTTTGTTGTTCAGTAAAAGTTTCAACCACTACTGAGCACTTTTCTTTATGAGTAATAACATTAAAGTCAGTAATTTCTCCTGCGGTTAAATTTCCAACTGTTTTACAACCTCCATCAAAGTTGGCGACATCAAGTATGCGACTCAATTTGTCAATTTTGCTGTCATCGTGCTGTAAGTTAATGCCATTACCTTCAATCAGAATGAGGTTGCGCTGATAACCTGAAAAATCTGAAAACACTCCGTCTTCCACAACACTTGCCATACTTAAGCGCCACACAAAATCATCTAAATTACCACCATAATTCATGGCTAATTCAATGGTTTCACCCTGTCCATTTTTCCATGGAATAGTTTTGAACAGTTCTGGAGGTAGAACAGATATCATGAAGATTTCCCTAAATTTTTTGCATGAAAACGTAAGTGACTTTCAATAAAGCTCGCAATAAAAAAGTAGCTGTGATCATAACCGTCATGCTGATTGAGCGTTAGCGGATAATTATTCTCTGATGCCGCCAAAATCAATGATTCAGGGTGAAGCTGTTCTTCCAGAAAATTATCTGCTAAACCTTGGTCAACTAACGCAGGTACATGTTTTTTACTTGCTGCCATCAATACACTTGCATCGTGCTGTTGCCACAATTGTTCATCACTGCCTAGATAAGCATTGAAGGCTTTATGTCCCCAAGGGCAATTTACTGGGTTTGCAATAGGACTAAAAGCTGATACTGAACAGTATTTATCAGGGTTTTTAAGTGCGATAGTTAATGCGCCATGTCCGCCCATTGAGTGGCCACTGATAGATTTTTTATTTGATACGGGGAAATTTTCTTCAATGAGTTTCGGTAATTCATCCACAATGTAATCATACATTTTGTAATGCTCAGACCAAGGTTGCTCTGTCGCATTGACATAAAAGCCCGCACCTAAACCTAAATCATAAGATTGGTTTTCATCATCGGCAACATTATCACCGCGTGGGCTAGTATCAGGACAAACAATTGCGATGCCCAATGCTTCAGCAATGCGCTGAGCTCCAGCTTTTTGTACAAAGTTTTCATCCGTACATGTAAGACCTGACAACCAATATAAAACCGGCACAGGCGAACTTTCACTTGCACATTCAGGTAAATAAATAGCGAAGCGCATCTGACATTTCACACTTTCAGCAGGGTGTTGAAAGTGCTTTTGTACGCCACCAAACATTTTATTACTGCTTATTTCTTCTAACATATTAATTTAGCTACTTTAGGTCTTTATGAATGATCAAAATGAATGACACTACGAATACTCTTACCTTCATGCATCAATTCAAAAGCCTCATTAATTTTTTCTAACGACATGGTATGGGTAATAAAGTCGTTCAATGCAAACTCACCTGCAAGATAACGCTCAACATACTCAGGTAATTCACTACGGCCTTTAACGCCACCAAAAGCAGTGCCACGCCATACTCGCCCTGTCACTAATTGAAATGGGCGTGTAGAAATTTCTTGCCCTGCGCCAGCAACACCAATAATTATTGATTCACCCCAGCCTTTATGACAACACTCTAAAGCTGAACGCATGACGTTTACATTGCCAATACATTCAAAAGAATAGTCGACACCACCATCCGTTAATTCAACAATAACGTCTTGGATAGGTTTATCGTAATCCTTTGGATTAATGCAGTCAGTCGCACCTAGTTTTTTTGCTAATTCAAATTTACTTTCGTTAATATCTATAGCAATAATGCGACTCGCTTTTGCCATAGCCGCGCCAATAACGGCTGACAACCCAATTCCCCCTAAACCAAAAATAGCTACAGTGTCGCCCACTTCAACTTTCGCAGTATTCATTACCGCACCCATACCTGTTGTTACACCGCACCCTAATAAACATACTTCTTCAAGTGGTGCTTTGGGGTTGACTTTCGCTAACGATATTTCAGGTAAAACGGTGTATTCAGAAAAAGTTGAACAGCCCATGTAATGAAAAATAGCTTCGCCGTTTAATGAAAATCGCGATGTACCATCTGGCATCAATCCTTTACCTTGTGTTTCACGAATTTTTTGACAAAGATTGGTTTTACCTGATTTACAGAATTTACATTCACCACACTCAGGCGTGTATAAAGGAATAACATGATCGCCAACGGCAACACTCGTTACTCCTTCACCAATTTGTTCTACAATTCCGCCACCTTCATGGCCTAAAATTACGGGAAATATCCCTTCAGGGTCTTCACCTGAAAGCGTAAAAGCATCCGTATGACAAACACCTGAAGCAATAATTTTAACAAGTACTTCGCCCTTTTTAGGCAGTTCTACATCGACTTCTTCAATCGTTAATGGCTTATTGGGACCCCAAGCAATGGCGGCTTTTGATTTAATGGTCTTTGGTTTTAAAATAGATGCTGACATGTAAGTTGTCCTGAATGTTTCTTTAGCGACAATGATAGTGGATCATTCTCAGGAATAACAGCCTATTGAAATGAGTAACTATTATTTATGTAAGGTCATTAAATAACTTATACAATCTTTACTTCGCACGATCTCATTATATTGCCCGTATTTACTGTGCAGTCATCATTGTGAGTTGTTGATCAAAAATACTAAGGTTGCAGTAATTTTTACATACGATGAGATTGGGCATTCGTTCTGAAGATAAAAGGAGAGCTCATTGCTCTCCTTCTCAATTTTAAGCCTTAAAATATAAAGCTAATGACCGAGTACATTGAGTGTCGAAATATAGAAATTGGCATCCACTGCAATACTGGGGTTTTCCTGCTCAACATCTACAGAAGTCCAGCGTGTCGTTGGCTTTAACCACCGTTCTATACCCGCAATAGTTACACGAACCGGCATGTCAAAATCTTTAATAACATTACCCCAGCGAATTTTTATTACGTTGTCTTTCACAAAGTATTCAAAACTTGGTATACGAATATCTCGTAAATATTGATCAAACACTTTACTGAAATCTATACCTGATTGCGTGCTGATATAACGTTCAATAGCTTGAGTAGTCACCGTTTGGTGATAAAACGCTTTACCTAATCCTCGTAATATTTCACGCCATTTTTTATCATCATTAATCACTTGGCGAATGTTATGTAGCATATTGCCACCTTTATCATACATGTCACCAGAACCGCTGCGGTTAGCATTGTACTCTCCGATAATAGGCGACTGATTTTTAATATTCATACGCTGACCACGAATGTACTCAAAAGCTTGCTCTTGCGTAAAATGATATTCCAAAAATAAGCTTTCTGAATAATTAGTAAAACTCTCATGGATCCACATATCCGCAACATCTTTATTAGTAATATTATTAGCAAACCATTCATGACCTGATTCATGAACAATAATAAAATCAAATAATAATCCTGGACCAGCACTAGAACGATCACGTCCTAAATAGCCATTTTGATAGCCATTACCGTAAGTAACCGAACTTTGATGCTCCATACCTAAGTAAGGTGCTTCAACGAGTTTATAGCTGTCTTCATAAAACGGATAAGGGCCAAACCAATACTCAAAGGCTTCAATGGTGCGTTTAGCTTCTTTGAACTGTTTTTTAGCTTTGGTTAAGTTTTCACGCAGCACATAGTAATCCATATCAAGTTGGCCTTTTTCGCCTTGATATTTTTCACCAAAATGAACGTAGTCACCAATATTAAGATTTACGCCGTAGTTATTAATTGGGTTGATAACTTCCCAATGATACGTTTTTGTTTTTGCGTTTTTATTATGATCGGTCTTAATTAACCGACCATTAGAAACATCAACTAAATGTTCGGGCGCTTCAACACTGATTAACACACCATTATTAGGTTCATCGCTAGGATGATCTTTATTTGGCCACCAAATACTCGAACCAATACCTTGATTTGATGTCGCAATAAAGTCGAGGCCATTACTGTCTTTCTCCCAAGTAATACCCCCATCCCACGGCGCACGTTTAGCGGTAACGGGTTGTCCGGTGAAGTACATAGTTAATTTATGCTTTGAGCCTACTTTGTGTTCACTGGTTGGGGTGATGAAATAAGAATAGCCATCTTGTTCAACGTTAAGATTTTTACCATTTTGTAGCACTTTTTCAAGCTTCATGGGTGCTTGTAGTTCTATTTGCAGTCGTTCGCCTTTAGCTAACACCTGATAAGTCATGGTATTTTTACCAGAAAAAACCTTAGTTTCAGGATCAACTTTTATCTCAAGGTGATAATGGGTTAGATCCCACCACACTCTTTCTGCCGTTATAGAGCCCCGTAATTTTTCTTGATGAGTGACCTTGCCACTTTCTTGCTGCCAGTTGCTCGCGGCTACATTCGCAGCAAACCCGAAGATGCAAGCTAAGCCAATAAGTGAAGCGTTCATGCCATTTTTTATCATTATTTTTATCCTAAGAACTTAATGTCCTAATAACTTTTCATGCTTTATGCATACAACAGACTAAAATTGTAATATGTATATTGTGAAGCTTATTATTTAGGTATGATGTATGCATCTTCCCAAATTTTATCGTAAATTAATTATAACGAAACTTAACATTATTATTGCGTATTTTTAAACTTATACGTTAGAATCACACACTTACTTGTCGGAGTGCTGAGATTATTTCTAAAAGAAATATTCAAAGCTGAGATCGCGAAAGCGGGATCCGTAGAACCTGATCAGATTAATGTCTGCGTATGGGAACAAGGTAAAATACAATAGTGGAAGGATATTCCCTTTACTACTTTATTTTTTCCTCAATCTACACTTCGTCTTTTTTTGCTGCATTTATAAAAATGCAAATTATTAAAAGGCAACACCATGACCAAACCAGCAAATAAATTAACTCGCAGAGAACGTCGCGAGCAAGCAGAAGCTTTTCTAAAAAACGTATCAGACCAATCTTTCCCAAATTCTAAAAAAGTTTACGTGCAAGGTAAAATTCACGATATAAAAGTGGGTATGCGAGAAATTACCTTATCTGACACTTTACTAGCGGGTAATAAAGATAATCCTATTTATGAAAAAAATGAGCCACTTTGTGTTTATGATACTTCAGGTTTTTATACCGACGAAAATGTAGCAGTAGACGTACATAAAGGTATCCCACGTTTACGTGAAAGTTGGATTGATAACCGCGGCGATGTTGAATTTTTAACATCTAACAGCTCTAGCTATGCCCAACAGCGTTTAGCAGACGATGGTGTTGACCACATTCGTTTCGAACATTTACCTAAAATGCGTATTGCTAAAAAAGGCAAAAATGTTACGCAAATGCATTACGCTCGCCAAGGAATTATCACCCCAGAAATGGAGTACATTGCTATTCGTGAAAACTTAAAGCGCGAAGAAGTGAAAGATGCCACTTTACTGTTACAGCACAAAGGGCAGTCTTTTGGTGCCAGCATTCCAGAGCAAATTACCGCTGAATTTGTCCGTGATGAAGTTGCCCGTGGTCGTGCAATTATTCCGGTAAACATTAATCACCCAGAGTGTGAACCGATGATTATTGGTCGTAACTTTTTAATTAAAGTTAACGCTAATATCGGTAATTCAGCGGTAACATCTTCCATTGAGGAAGAAGTTGAGAAACTTGTTTGGTCTACTAAATGGGGCGCAGACACGGTAATGGATTTATCAACGGGACGTAACATTCATGAAACCCGTGAATGGATTATGCGTAATTCGCCTGTGCCCATTGGTACAGTACCAATCTACCAAGCATTAGAAAAAGTGAATGGTGTCGCCGAAGACTTAACGTGGGAAATTTTTCGCGATACGCTTATAGAGCAAGCTGAACAAGGTGTTGATTACTTTACGATTCATGCCGGCGTATTATTACGCTATGTACCAATGACTGCTAAACGTGTCACGGGTATTGTTTCGCGTGGTGGTTCTATTATGGCGAAATGGTGTTTGGCGCATCATAAAGAAAACTTCTTATACACGCACTTTGAAGATATTTGTGAAATTTTAAAGCAGTACGATGTATCGTTTTCATTAGGTGATGGTTTACGTCCGGGGTCAGTTGCCGATGCTAACGATGAGGCGCAATTTGCTGAATTACATACCTTAGGCGAATTAACCAAACTCGCATGGCAGCATGATGTTCAAACGATTATTGAAGGCCCAGGTCATGTACCGCTTCATATGATCAAAGAGAACATGGAAGAACAACTTAAGCATTGTGGTGAAGCACCTTTCTATACATTAGGTCCATTAACAACTGATATTGCGCTAGGTTACGATCATATTACTTCGGGTATCGGTGCCGCTAATATTGGTTGGTATGGCTGTGCCATGCTTTGTTATGTAACGCCTAAAGAGCATTTAGGTCTACCGAATAAAGAAGATGTCAAAGAAGGTTTAATGACCTATAAAATTGCCGCGCATGCTGGCGATTTAGGGAAAGGACATCCGGGTGTACAAATTCGCGATAATGCCATGAGTAAAGCGCGTTTTGAATTTCGTTGGTACGATCAGTTCAACATTGGTTTAGACCCTGAAAAAGCCAAAGCTTATCATGATGAAACCTTACCGCAAGAGTCAGGTAAAGTGGCTCACTTTTGTTCAATGTGCGGACCAAAATTTTGTTCAATGAAAATTTCTCAAGAAGTGCGAGAGTATGCGGCTGATCTTGAAGCAGGCATCTACTCTAAAGACAGGATTGAAATACAGTTACTGGACGAGATTATTGTTTTAGATGCTACGCCAACAGATAGAGAACAAGGTATGGCAGAAAAGTCGGCGGAGTTTAAAGCAACCGGTAGTGAAATTTACCACCAAGCGAAGTAATTAACGCGTGACTGTTTTTGAAAAACAAACTTTACCGACTAAAACCTGCGCCAATATTATTGTTATTGGCGCAGGTTTAGTGGGTCGTTTAATAGCATTGTCTTTGATTAATCAGGGTCATCAAGTGACCTTGATTGATAAAGATAATAAGCAAGGTCATCAAAGTGCAGCTTATGCGGCGGCAGGTTTATTAACGCCGCTAGGCGAAGCGATGCATGCACAGCCAAATATTGTTGAAATGGGATTTGAATCTTTAAAGTTGTGGCCTAAACTTTTGGCTCAGCTTGAGGGTTACACTTATTTCCAACAAGCGGGCGCGTTAATGGTGAGTCATGAACAAGACCAAGGTGACTATCAGCGATTCGTCAGATATATAAAAAATCATTACCCGCAACATCAACTACAACAACTTAATCGTCAGCAAATACTAGAGCTTGAACCCGAGTTAGGACGTAGCTTTAATCGAGGATTATTTTTACCCGAAGAAGGGCAAATTGGTAACCGTAAATTACTGATTGCGCTGCAACAGCAGTTAGAGAAAAGTAACTTAACGTGGTTAGATAATTCGCTTGTGATAAATATTGACCAGCAAGTTTATCATTGCTTAGTGACATATGAAAAGAACAATGAGAAACATGTGTTGGAATGCGATTTGGCGATAGATTGCCGAGGTGCAGGTGCGCGTAGTAACGAAAGTAAAACCGAGGCCGCGCCCTTACAAGATTTACGTGGCGTACGCGGTGAGTTATTTCAACTATTTGCGCCCGATGTTCACTTAACACGGCCTATTAGATTAATGCACCCGCGTTATCAATTATATATTGCCCCAAAAACCAAGGGCTTTTATGTGGTGGGAGCAACAGAAATTGAAAGTGAAGATTGTGGGCCGATGACAGTGCGCTCTTCAATGGAGTTACTCAGTGCGGCTTATAGTGTTCATCCAGGTTTTTCGGAAGCGAATATTCGCCAGCATATTGTTCAGCTAAGACCCGCTTTTAGCGATAACCAACCTAAAATATTGGTGCAGCAACGCCTTATCCAAGTGAATGGCTTATTTCGTCATGGCTTCCTTATTGCGCCTGTGGTGTTAAAGCAGTTAACGTTTTCGGTTAATCAATTACTCGCGAAAGGTTCGATGGAAAACTCTCCGTATGGTGACTTGTTAGCCATAAATAAAGGTTAAAAACGTACTATGAAATTATTTATAAACGGACACTCGATTTCTATTGAAACCGAAGAACCAACCTTGTTAGTCGCATTACAGTGCTATTTGACGTTTGAGCAACAGCAGCAAAGTTTTGCGGTTGCGCTTAATGGCGACTTTGTTGGTAAAGCAAACTACCCGCAATCTTCAGTTAATCAGGGAGATAGTATCAATGTTCTATTTCCTATTCAGGGAGGTTAGTTGTGGCTATGTCTAAGTCTATGAACACAAAGTTTAATATTTACGGCCAGCATGTTGATAGTCGACTGCTAATTGGCAGTGCGCTTTATCCTTCACCTGAGATCATGAAACAAGCGATTTTAGCCAGTGGTTCTAAAATTGTTACCCTGTCATTAAAGCGGCAAAATCCAGCAGAACAGGCAGGTGCAAAAATTTGGCAATATATTCAAGAAATAGTTAAAGAAACTAATGGGTTTTTATTACCGAATACCGCTGGCTGTAAAACAGCTAAAGAAGCGGTAACACTAGCGAAAATGAGCAGGGAAATATTTCATACTGATTGGATTAAATTAGAAGTTATCGGTGATGATTATAATCTACAGCCAGACCCTATCGAGTTGTTACATGCTACAGAACAGCTATTAAACGACGGCTTTAAAGTACTGCCTTATTGCACTGATGATTTAGTTATATGTCAGCGTTTATATGATTTAGGTTGTCAGGTGATCATGCCTTGGGCATCGCCGATAGGTACAGGCAAAGGCTTGATCAATCCTTATAATTTAGAAACCATTCGATTTCGACTACCACAAGCAACACTCATTTTAGATGCCGGTATTGGTAAACCTTCAGATGCTTGCTTAGCGATGGAAATGGGTTACGACGCCGTGTTATTAAATTCTGCAATCGCTTTAGCAGATAACCCAGTGATTATGGCAAAAGCCTTTGCACAGGCTATTTTAGCTGGAGAACAAGGATATATCGCTGGCGTAATGCAGCAACGACAAACGGCTCATCCATCAACACCAACGTTAGATACTCCATTCTGGCATCAACAAGGATAGCTTTATGTCTATAAGCATTCACAAAAAACCAATAGTCTGGACTATTTCAGGCAGTGATTGTTCCGGTGGCGCTGGCATTGCCGCCGATATAAAAACGGGTCATTCCTTAGGTGTTGAGGTTTGTCATTTGATTACCGCTAATACCATACAAAACTCTGAAAAATTGCTCTCGGTTAACCCTGTAGATACCGATATATTACAGCAACAAGTTAATGTGTTAATTGATGATAAACCACCACTTGTAATTAAAATTGGTTTGTTAGCAAGCATTGAACAAATAAATTGGCTTACCTCGACATTAATTGATGTAAAAAGTAAATATCCAGCCTTAATCGTTGTTTTTGATCCCGTTGGCCAAGCCAGTGTCGGTGGTGCCTTTGCACAATTGCAGCGCGAAGATTTATCTTCTTTACTCGCTCTTGTTGACGTGATCACACCAAATTTAAGTGAAGCTCAACAATTATCGAACCTAAAATCTGCTAAACCTGCAGAGCTCGCTGAGCGGATCAGTAAGCTTGGTGTTAATAGCGTAATAGTGAAAGGCGGCCATAGTTACGCTTTAGATAGCAACGGTCAGAAAATTAGTCGAGACTATTGCTTACATCACAATAAAGAAGTCCCCATTAGTTACCAGTTAACATCACCAAGAATAAATACCCATTGTAACCACGGTGGAGGTTGCTCTTTTGCTAGTGCCTTGGCTGCATTTTTAGCGCAAGGCTATTTAGTACGTGACGCTTTTACATTAACAAAAACATTTATCAATCAAGGCCTAGCAAAGTTACACAAAAATGAAATAGCAATGTCAGATTACTATGGCGCTTTCGAGCAAACAAACTGGCCGAATAAAGCTGAATACTTTCCTAGAATAAGTACCGAATTAACTCAGAAGTACTCAGCATTAGGGGCTTTCCCTGCACTTGACCTTATCAATGAAAACTCAAATAAACTTGGGCTTTACCCAGTAGTTAACTCACTTTATTGGCTGAAACGTTTATTTCCTTTGGGTTTAGAAATCATTCAACTTAGATTAAAAAATAAAACCGCTCAAGAAATAGAGCCGCTTATCATTGAAGCTATAACGCTGAGTAAACAATTTAAAACACGTTTGTGTATTAATGATTATTGGCAGTTAGCCATAAAACATGGTGCTTACGGTGTACATATCGGGCAAGAAGATTTACAAAATGCAGATTTAGCGGCGATACAACAAGCTAGTCTACGTTTAGGCATTAGTACGCATGGTTGTTATGAGTTTCTATTATCGCAACAATTGAAACCTTCCTATTTAGCTATAGGTGCAATATTTCCAACGAAAACAAAAAATATGACAGGGCAAATTCAAGGCGTTGAAAACTTAAAGCAGATACTGAAGCTATCAACAGATATTCCTGTAGTAGCAATTGGGGGTATTAACCAACAAAAGGCTAAACAAGTATGGCAAACAGGTGTTGACAGTATTGCTGTCGTTACCGCAATCACTGAAAGTAAAAGTGCTGAAATTGCGATTAAACAATTTCAGCAAATTTTACTAAAGACTAAACAGTGACACTTTTAGCCATAGGTTTATCTAACAATAATTGCTGTAGTTTCATATAAGTAATTGAGCGCCATAACCATTCTAGCGGGCCAAATCTAAAGAATTTTAGCCACAAGGTACAAAAGATGACTTGGGCAAAAATAATAGCAACAACAATTAACATTTGTTGTCCGCGGGCTATTTGACCAAACATACCACCCGCATAACCATAGAATATAGTGGTTAAAATAATAGGATGAGTAATGTAATTCGTTAACGCCATTTTTCCTAATGATGCTAACCAGGAAAAGCTTTTTAGAAACCAAGCTTTATTCGCTAACTTCACGAACATTCCGATATATCCCGCACATAAAACAAATTGTCCGTAGTAGAAAATGGTTTGCCCTCCAGCTTGAACTTCAATCGCCACTTTTGCTACTGGGTGTAAGCTAATAAAAGCCCCTGCGAGACTTAACATGAGACCAAGGCTTAATCCACCCCAACACATGACACTGAAAAAACCTTGATGCAATTCTGGATTTTTCATTCTGCCGCTGGCCACCAACCAGTAGCCAATCATAAAAAGAGGTAAGCAAACAAAAAAAGCAAATGAAGGTGTGTGACCTAAAGCTTCGAGAGCACTTTTTGCCCGATATTGAGTGGCTTCGATATAACTGCCTTCAGTAAATGCTATAGTTTCTTCTGTTAAGCGGCTCTCATTTTCTAGTTTACTTTCGAAAAGTTCATGAGCTTTATGAACGATAAGTTCTTCAGCATTCATACTATCCTCATCTACTTCCTCATCTACTTCCTCATCAGCCTCTTCTGTTTTTCCGTTTGCTTCACTTGAGGTTAATTCGTCTTCTATAGCAATATCAGGATCAGGATCAGTCAATAATATTGTTGGGTTATCTTTTTCATTTTTAAGTAAAACTTCAAACTTTTGATTAACTGAGGTTTTTTGCTTCCATTCATCTGTTATTACAGTATTGTCACGTGTTACACCAAAATAGAACGCTGCAAACATTGAAACAAATAGTGGCAATAATAATAGTGAAAAACCTACTTTTGCAAAGGTTTCTGGTTTATTAAATTTAGCTAATTTTTTAGTACGTAAAAGTAAAACAAACCCTAGGAGAAGAAGTCCGCCAACTGCATAATCATGGATGATATCACCACCCCATAAAAAGATTAAATGTGCCATGCCAAACACAAATAAAGCTAACATTCTGCGGGTAAACCAAGCACCAAACTTACGATCTGCTTCTTGTGCTCTAATGAGCATGATAGCGAAGCCCATGCCAAATAATATTGAGAATAATTATAGAACTTACCTTCAACAAAAACTTTAACTAGCCAACTTGAGGCCCAGTCCAAGCCAGTGAGAGTGTAGTCGAAACTCACTAATTCACTAACTGGACGATTAAACCACTCTATATTCATCATAATAATGCCAATTAAAGCAAAACCACGGAGCAAGTCCATCACTTCAATACGACTTGAATTTGTTAAAGGTATGAGTTGTTTATGTAGTGGGGCTAGTTAATTTTCAATCATGGTTTCACTTTTTTATTTGTATAATCAATTAATAACATGTGTCATAAAAATTCGTTACCCTCTGCTTTGTAAGGAATTGTGTATCGACCACTATCATAGTTGTTAATAAAGATGTAAAAATTATGCTTTTAGAC
>JASDWX010000113.1:0-25289 GCA_041890515.1 Alteromonadaceae bacterium | reverse complement strand
TTACAAAACACTTTACAACTCATTAGAAGAGGAGACAGATGATTCTGATTTTATTTAAACCGAGTCTGCTTGGGTCAATATAACCCGAACAGGTATCTTACAATCATTGTGACAAACTTATTTTAGGCTGCCAGGTGTGCCAATCTTCATTCACATCTTCCGCTAATTTGAATGATTGACCCTGTTCTGCTGACTGAAAGATTTTGTTAGCTTCAACTTCAGGGGTAGCAAAGGCAATACCACCGGAAAGGAGGGTTTCTATAGACTCTGCATCTATGCTGACTCCTGAAAAAACACCTGCATCTATACGAAGGCCACTCGTATTCCAAAATTGACTCTGTTGGCTGACTAAAGGGGCATAACGGTCAAAAATATTAATATAAATATTCACCGTATCTGCCGTAGGTGATAAATCAACACCAATAACCTTACCGACCTTTACTTGCCGATATAAAATAGGATTTCCTGTTCGTACAGAACCTAAACTTTTTGCGCTTAACGAAAGGTTTAAGCCTGAATGCAGAGCAGTCATTATTGGTGCAATACTCTTTGCTTCAAAACGAATACTTGGCTTTCCTTTACCTGGCATAATGCCGATGAACCCACCATCAAGAATAGCTGTTACATTTGTTGAACCAACAAGTCCAAGTTCTGGTTTAACCAGCCAAAATTGAGAGCCTTTTACTGAAAACTTACGCCCATTATCATCTAAAAAAGCATAAACCGTTGCGCCAAAGCCTTCTTCATCAAAATCAACACGAGAGACTAGGCCGACTTGTTGATCCTGATATTTTATTTTTAAGTTATTCTTGAGGCCAGCAACTTCACTAAAGTGTATTTCTATTGCCACCCCAGCTAATTCAGCATGCTTAATATGATCAAATAAGGTAAATTCCTCTCCTTCATCAATAGTACCTTGCCCTGTATCAACTTCTGGATTGAAGAAGCTTATGCCCCCCTTTAGTATCGTATCAGCTGACTCTGTTTTTAGAATGAAGCTCCCTAAACCTCCACTGATTGTCACCCCACTAGCATTATAAAAACGCGTGAAGTTCGAAATCAAATGTCGATATTCTTCATCTACCGTAATATTTATTGATACATTATTTCCTGTGTTATCAAGAGAGACATTATCAACTTGTCCAACGGCAATGCCTCTAAAGCTAATTGGACTCCCAGGGTTTACGACATTACCTTGTTCTGCTTTTAGTGAAAGCTGAAGTCCTGCTGACGAAAAATGTTTTGCTGGAGGCAAAGCGGTAACAATAAAGTCGCGAGACTTTTTACCTTCCCCGACATTAACACTAATGTAGGCGCCACCGAACAAGGCGTCCGTGTCTGTAATGCCTGACAAAGATAAATCAGCATTTACCATCCAAAATTGACTGTTTTCTCGAAGGATATATTCATAACTCGGCAAGATACCAACCTGTAAAGTCACGTTATCTTGTTGGCGAATAATTTGATGGATAGAGCCTATTTGCTCACCTCGAAGCATAATACGTGTTTTCGTACTGAGCCCTTTGGCATGAGTAAGGTGAAGATTGAATACCGAACGTTGTTTAGCTACATTTTTGTCAGTATAAAGTTGAAAATCATCACCATTCTTAGGTGGTGATTTTTCATTTCCAGTCCCTATATCAAAAGCAATCCCCCCTGCTAGCATTGACTGAATAGATTGAGCTTTTATATCAAAATTTTGCACGCCCCCTGATATATGCAAGCCACTTGCATTCCAAAAGTGACTATCAGTAGAAACAAAATTCTTATATTTAGGTTCAATAAAAGCATGTACTAAAAATTCATTTGGGCCAATATTCTCAATTGCCTGAATATCACCTACGTTTTGTTGTTTATAATAAATACTAGAGCTTGTGGTTAACGATCCAACATCTTTAGCTTTTAACACTAAATGTAACCCCGGCTCATTATATTGATAAGCAGGTTTTTGATTATAAACAGTAAATTTATTTAGAGGTTCGCCATCAACAGAAGGACTCATACCAATGTGAGCACCTAGCATTAAGGTATGTAAATTAGTAACGCCACCTAAATCGAGTTTAGGTGCTACGACAAAAAATTGAGTCTTACTCGTAAGATACGGAATAATGCGTGGATTGATTTTTGCACTCGCTACAATGATGCGCGCTTGTGGATCGATACGGCTGAAGTCAGTGATTTTTCCTAAGGTTAAACCTTGGTATCTGATCGCTGCACCTCTGTCTATTCCTGAATCCCAATTTAGTGTTAATACAATTTCGTGACCCATCTGCGCTGTTTCAAAATCAGAATACAAAGTAAAGCTTTGTCCATTTTTAGCAGGATCCGTAATAGCTTCGTGTTCTGAATTTCCAAATGAAATACCGCCTGCGACCACAGAAGCCAGTGAACCTGTCTTAACTTGCAACCCACTGGTTAATGAACCGGACACAGTGACACCACTCGCATTCCAAAATCGCGAATTCACCTTCACTAAGTCAACGTATTGAGGCTCAATGAAAATATTAATATTGATCAGATCAGAATTAGTCTCATAGTTAAAACCCGAGACATGGCCTACTGTAATTTGTTTGAATAATATAGGCGATTTTTTTCCTAGTGACCCCAGTGTTTTCGTTGTTAAAGTCATATGCAAACCTGGTGTTGACTGATCTAAAACAGGCTCTTCAGATAAGGCAATAAAATGACTTCGCGCTTCACCTTGTTCTTCAAAATCAGGCATGACATTAATATAACTGCCTGAGAGTAAGGTATCTAAACCCGTAACACCTTGAAAAGAAACATCGGCAGTGACATACCAAAAATGTGTTTTATCAGTGAGCATCTTTTTTGAGCTAGAAATCATTTCAATTTCAACAATAACATTCTGTAAATCTTCGGATACTTCAACGCCACTGACAACCCCTGCGGTTAATCCTTTATAGCGAACTTCTGTTTTACCAATAACAATACCACTCGCACTTTCAAACTGAACCGTAATAAATGTGCCTCTCTCAGAGAGGGACTTTCCAATTAACCAAGCACCGAAAAGTAGCGCAATCATGGGAACTAACCAAACAGCAGAAATACCTTTCCGATCTTTAATTATCGCTTTTGATTCAGCAAGAATAGTTTTATTTGCCATAATGATCGCCCTTATTTTCATATGCTTGATTGGTTTCTATTGAGCCATGATGATGCTTTTGATGATTATCCCATAACAGTCTTGGGTCAAAACTTTCTGCAGCAAAAATAGTAAAAACAACCATCAGGGTGAAATAAGTAATACCTGATGCCACCTCAATACTCGTTAAAAACCCTAAATTCACCACAGCGGCCATAACCGTTACAACAAATACATCAAGCATCGACCATGGCCCTAAAAATTCAACCATGTGGTATAATTTCCCTTGATTTTTTAATGTCAATTTTGTTTTTCTTTTTGCGTTATACATCAAGGTAAACAGCCCCATAATCTTACTTAGCGGTACTACAAAACTTGCAATAAAAATAATGATAGCGACAGGAAGCATGCCCATTTGAATAAAAATGGCGATACCTTCTAGAATTGTTGATGCATCAGGTTTACCTAAAGTATAGAACACCATCATGGGGTAAATATTTGCAGGGATAAACATCACTACCGCTGCAATTGTCCAGGCTAATGTGTATTCAATACTTTTAGGTTTACGTGCAGAAAACACCGTTAAACAACGTGAGCATGCTTGTTTATCCACATGCATAACATTCAATTTATGACACTGCGGGCAACTACCTAACCCTGCAGTCAGCGCTTTATTACTCAAGTGACTTCTCCAATTCTTCCCAAATACTGTGCTCATCCATGGTGACTGACACCAAGGTAGAACAGACGAGTAATAATACTAAACTAAGTAATCCGCCATCGATGGTCATATCAGCAAGTGAAGACAGTTTATACATAGACACGATCACGCCCATAAAAAACACATGGACCATCGTCCAAGTATCTAATAAATGATAAGAGCGAAAGAACACCAACAAGGAGGGTTTTACACGAGTAAACTTTATACACAATGAAATATATAACGCGGTCATTAGCCGCACTGAAGGAATCGCAATGGTAAACATGAAAACAGCAAACGCGATAACATAATTTCTGCTATTTATTAACAGGGTGATACAGTCTAGCAAAGAGGCATCATTATAAAGGCCCGCTGCGCCAATACCAATAATAGGTAATAAAGTCGCAGGGAAAAAAAGGATTAGACCTGCAATGGCGACAGCAATGGTGCGGTTAATCGCATCTTTCTTTTTTGAAAACAACATCGCGCCACAACAACCACATAACGCATCTTGCCCTTCAGACAACATTGGCTTGGGCAACAATGAATCACATTGATTACAAGCAATCATATGATTCACTACAGCATTATTTCTCACCAAAGAAATCCTCCATTAAAATAGCTGAACTTACTTTTAAATCAATAAATCACCTAACAACCGTAAAGGTTTAAGTTTACGACAACACGCCATTTTAGCCAGTAAATACCCAATAAAAAAGCAGCTAAAAATAACTGCTTTATATTTAGAATGGCCTTTCTCAGACCTTCTGTATTTCAAGGCATTAGTGCATCCGTGCACATCAATGGTCATGATCACACCGATGTGCATGGATGACGGATGTTCAGTATTTTTTAATCAAATCAATACAAAATAAAAATATTCAACTGGAGCCTTTTTTGAATATTAGTTTATAGTGGACATGTATTGCACTAAGGCTGCGATGTCAGTATCTTCCAATTTCACAGCAATATTTCTCATCATAGCGTTTTTGTCATTATTACGTGTGCCATCTCGAAAATATTCAAGTTGTGATTTTAAGTAAATTGCACTTTGTCCGGCAAGGGCAGGAAAGCCAGCTTGTGACATACCCTTCGCATCGGAACCATGACAAGCGATACACGCGGTGATCCCACGTTCAACATCGCCACCAAAGTATAATTTTTTGCCTACTTCGCTTGTTTCACCACCAGCATATTTTGCTGTTTGTGAGCTATAATAAGCACCTAAGTCATCCATATCTTGCTCGCTCAACGCCATGGACATGCCGCCCATAATGGCATTAACACGACCTTGTTTACCACCAGAGGTCATTCCTGTTTTAAAATCAGCCAATTGTTTAGCAACGTAACTAGCACTTTGTCCAGCGAGGCTCGGGTACATCGGCACTAAGCTATTACCATCAGCACCGTGACATGCCGCACACATTGCAGATTTAGTTTTACCTGCCTCAATATTACCTTGCCCTGCATTCGTGATATTTAGTGCACTTGTTCCTAATAAAACCAAGCTTAGTAGTATTCTTTTCATCGATGAGCTCTCTATATGTGTCTAATTAACGGCGGTTATAAATTAACAAGTAAAATTTTCACCTTACTCTTTGTAATTTTTAATTACAAAGTAGTTTACACGAATTTGCTTCTTGTTAAATGTTCCACGCATAAAAAAGCAGCTTAATAAGCTGCTTTTTTAAAATAATTTTTAGCTTACGCTTTATTTCATTGAAGACACAAACTGCGCCAATGCCTCAATATCTTTTTGTTTCAAACGTTTAGCAACATTACGCATGATACTATTACGATCGTTATCGCGTTCACCCGCTTTAAAACTGATTAACTGAGCGGTTAAATACTCCACACTTTGATTAGCAACCGCAGGAAAACCTGCTTTTGCCACACCCTTACCTGATGCACCATGACAAGCGATACACGCGGTGATCCCACGCGAAGCATCACCACCAAAATAAAGTTTACGGCCTAATGAAGAGCCCTTGCCATTACCCGGCGTAGGTTTTTGACTCGCAAAATAAGCGCCAAGTTCAGCCATATCTTGCTCACTCAACCCTGTAACCATACCTGCCATGATAGGATTTTGACGAACTCCCGATTTAAACTCTTTTAATTGTTTAGTTGTATATTCAGCATGTTGCCCTGCTAATTTAGGGTACATAGGCACTAAGCTGTTACCATCTGCGCCATGACATGATGCACATACCGCTGATTTTGCTTTACCTGCGATCGCTTCTTCAGTAATCGCAGCAACAGTAGTAACACGTTTAACTTTTATATGCGCAACCGCTTTGGTATCCGAGAAATAGGCTCCCATATCAGCTATATCTTCATCAGTCATCGCACCTGCAAATTGATTCATTGCATAGTTGGTACGTGATTTAACTTTAAAGGCATGCAATTGCTTTTCAATATACTGTGCATGTTGCTTCGATAAATTTGGATAAATTAATACCTTACTATTGCCTTCTTTACCATGACAGCCAATACATGCAGCAATATTACGTGATGGATCTCCTAATGCGTATAAGCTTTTGCCTGCACTCGCATTGGCTACATAAACTATGGGTGCTTGCACTGTTGCAGTAACTCCTACTTCTGTAGCACTACCATCAGCTGAAGCTGTTGAACCACCACTTCGGTCTAAAGTTGAAAAGTAGGCGCCTAAATCAGCCATATCCTGTTCAGACAAACCCATAGCCATTGGGCCCATTAATGCATTAACACGCATTCCACTTTTAAACGCTTTCAATTGCTTTACAGTATAATCAGCATGCTGACCTGCTAAGTTAGGATACGCATCACTTGTGCCGATCCCGTTTGTGCCATGACAAGCAGCACACATGGCGGCTTTAGTTTTACCTGCTTCCGCATTTCCGGTTGCTGCGAATGCTACATTAAGACTAATGAAGGTCAGAATTAACGAAAAAATAATTTTATTCATGGAATGGCTCTCTGCTTTCTTTTAAGAAAATTTAACTTATTTAAGTCTTATTGATCAAAAGGGTGGATAAAAAAACTGGTAACATTTTACACGAATAATAGCCCCGTGTAATAAGCATAGTAAAAATTAAGCTGAAAATATGACACTTTTTGCTTTTTCACGAGAAAAAAAAGATATAATGCTTTTTTTATTTACCATTGGACACCATTTTGTCATCAACTGTTATTCATTTAAGTAAAGCCACTTTCACCTTAAGTGCGCCAGATATTCGTCGCTTGCCTGAAGACAGCGGTATAGAGGTTGCATTTGCGGGTCGTTCTAATGCAGGAAAATCGAGTGCATTAAATACCTTAACTAATCAACGTGGTTTAGCACGCGTCAGTAAAACGCCTGGCCGTACTCAGCTCATTAACATTTTTGAAGTCGCTCCTAACAGACGCTTAGTTGATTTGCCTGGCTATGGTTTTGCTAAAGTGCCGATTGAAATGAAGAAGAAATGGCAAAAAGCATTAGGTGAATATTTAGAAAAACGTGAGTGTTTAAAAGGTCTGGTCATTTTGATGGATATTCGTCATCCGTTAAAAGATCTTGATATGGACCTTATTCAATGGGCTGCAGACAGTGATTTGCCGATATTGGCATTATTAACTAAATGCGACAAGCTTTCACAAGGTAAACGAAGTTCAGAAGTGTTACAGGTGAAGAAAACGTTATCTTCATTAAATGCTGACATTACGGTACAAGCGTTTTCATCTTTAAAATACACTGGGCTAGAGCAAGCCAACGCACTAATTTGTCAGTGGATGTCTGTAGGATTAGATACTGACATGCCGGAAAGTGAATAATTATAGCCGCGTAATATAAAGCCAAGTGACTCACTCAAGTTTAACTTGGCTTACACTTTTCATTTATAGAAAAATAAACAGACAACATTCTTTTTCACAAGTACAACTCCATTAAAAAAGCTGTAGTAGCAAATTGAAGCCAGTAACAAACAATGGCAAAATAGCGCTATAAAAATTTTTCTTTCAAAAAAGGCTCGTCAATTAATGACTCCCATTGCTGAACTTATCGCAAAAGAACTTAATGTTAAAACTTCTCAAATAGATTCAGCGATAAACTTGCTTGATGATGGTGCAACCGTGCCGTTTATAGCGCGTTACCGTAAAGAAGTAACGCAAGGATTAGACGATAACCACCTGCGTCATATTGATCAGCGTTTAAGTTATTTACGCGAGCTTGAAGATCGCCGAAAAGTGATTATTACCAGCATTACTCAACAAGATAAATTAACACCTTCGTTAGAAAAAGAATTAAAGCAAGCTGACAATAAAACGCGTTTAGAAGATTTATATTTGCCTTTTAAACCTAAGCGTCGTACTAAAGGCCAAATAGCTATAGAGGCAGGTTTAGAACCGCTTGCGAATAACCTTTATAACAACTGGACCTTAACACCAGAAATTGAGGCAAAGGCATTTATAAATACAGACTCTGGTCTTAATGATGAAAAGACTGTGCTTGAAGGTGCAATCTACATACTCATTGAACGTTTTGCTCAAGATGCCAATTTATTACAAAAATTACGTAAGCATTTATTAAAACAAGCGCATTTATCAAGTGTTGTTGCCAAAGGGAAACAGCAGGAAGGCGCTAAGTTTCGCGACTATTTCGAACATTCCGAATTATTAAAGAACGTACCTTCACATCGCGCTTTAGCAATGTTTCGTGGTCGCAATGAAAAAATTCTGCAACTCAGTATTAATGTAGACCCGTCGCAAGAAAGCAGTAGCTACTCAAGCGCAGAACAAATCATTTGCGAACACTATAATTTACGTTTATCCGGTCAAGCTGCCGCAGAATTTATGACAAAAGTTGTGCGCTGGGCATGGAAAATAAAATTAAGCTTGAGCTTAGAAACTGAATTATTGGGCAATTTACGCGAACAAGCAGAAAATGGCGCAATAAAAGTATTTGCAACGAATCTAAGTGATTTGTTAATGGCGGCTCCTGCTGGCCCTAAAACCACATTAGGTTTAGATCCGGGTATGCGTACCGGCTGTAAATTAGCGATTGTTGATGCAACAGGTAAATTATTACAAACCTCTACTATTTTCCCCCATGCACCACAAAATCATTGGGAAAAGTCAGTACGAACATTAGTGAATTTATGTCTACAACACAAAGTTGAATTACTGGCGATTGGTAATGGCACTGGCTCTCGTGAAAGTGACAAACTCGCTGCTGAAGTTATTCAAGCGTTAGAAAAAAACAAACCACAAAAAGTGATGGTGAGTGAAGCCGGTGCTTCTGTATATTCTGCATCAGAATTTGCTGCAAAAGAATTTCCAGATTTAGACGTGTCAATTCGTGGGGCCGTTTCTATTGCACGCCGATTACAAGACCCATTAGCCGAGCTCGTAAAAATTGATCCTAAAGCTATTGGTGTTGGTCAATATCAACATGATGTAAGCCAAAGTCAACTCAGTAAAACCCTCGACAATGTTATAGAAGACTGTGTGAATAATGTTGGCGTTGATTTAAACAGCGCTTCTGCGGCACTCTTAACCCGCGTATCTGGTTTGAATAAAACCATGGCTGATAATGTTGTGGCCTACCGTGACGAACATGGCCGCTTTAATGACCGAAAAGAACTTAAAAAAGTTGCTCGTTTAGGGCCAAAAGCGTTTGAACAAGCGGCTGGTTTTTTACGTATTGCAGACGGCAAAAACCCGCTTGATAATTCTGGTGTTCATCCTGAAAGCTACCCAGTTATTGAAAAAATCATTGCACATCTAAACAGCAATATTAGTGAATTAATGGGTAACAGCGAACAACTTAATAAGATTAACATCGCTGAACTGAAAGATAATAGTATTGGTGAGTTAACACTAAAAGATATTGTCAGTGAACTAGAAAAGCCTGGCCGTGATCCTCGTCCTGAATTTAAAGCGGCTCAGTTTAAAGAAGGTGTGAACACGATTAATGATTTAACCGTGGGAATGATCCTTGAAGGTGTTATTTCAAACGTGGCGAACTTTGGTGCTTTTGTCGATTTAGGTGTTCATCAAGATGGTTTGGTGCATATTTCATCGCTCACTGATAAGTTTGTTAGTGACCCTCGTGAAATTGTTAAAGCAGGTGATATTGTTAAAGTGAAAGTGATGGAAGTGGATCCATCCAGAAAGCGTATCAGCTTATCCATGCGCTTAGATGAAACGGTCACTACAAAGCCAGAACAAAAAGAGCCTGCAAATAAACCTCACGTTCGTTCACAAAACCCAGCGGCAAAAAACACCAAACCAAACCAGCAACGTAGTGCAAAACCACAAGCAAAGAAAAATGATAATGCCGCGATGGGCAACGCCTTTACTGATGCCTTTGCTAAGTTGAAAAAATAATTCTTTTAATGGGGCTATAGAGAAGCACCTAAAAAATGCCCATATAACGCCATCCATCTTAAACTTTAATAGCGGCCATTAAAGTTTAAGATGGTTGATTTGGTAAAATGTGAACAGGCACGCTTTTGCCATACTGCTGACCAAAATCAGTCTTAAAAATCAAGCAAGTTGATGCTTATTTAGATACGATACCTGACGTTCCCCACAAAAATGAATATGCATTATTTGATTTTAAATATTACCAATTAATCGAATAACCTGACTGTCAAAAATGCCACCATTGCCGCCAGTCAGGAAGTCGCATTGACATGACTTCAAAGTGTGTAAAGTGTAAATAAAAAATTAGAATCGTTATGTTTTACTAGATTTGACTTCTTGATATTGGTTGTTATTTAAACCTTTATTTATAAAGGCTAAACATATACGATTGCATTCGTAATTGATGATGTATTACTGAACACTTTTATAATAGGAAGATAACAAATATGTTTAAAATAAAAATATTATCAGTGAATTATAAAATTTTACTACTTGCTCTATTGATAAGTATTAACAGTAGTTATGCAGACGAATTAAACAAAAATATTAACGGTAAATTTGATGCTGGTGGTGTAAATCTTTATCTTGAATGCTACGGTTCAAAATCACCGAGCATCATCGTTCAGTCAGGTTATAATGGTTATGGCTCAGAAGGTGAATGGGGCGCTGTCATTGAAAAAATTAGTCAGAAAAACAGGATTTGCATTTACGACCGTGCACACATGGGAAAAAGTGACAAGCTATCAAAAGTAAACACGATTTATGATACCAGTAAGCAATTACATACGTTATTAAAAAATGTTGATGTAAAGCCTCCATATATAATGGTTGGTCACTCTTATGGCTCTTACCCTGTAAAAGCATACAATCACCTTTATCCTGAGGACGTTGTTGGCATACTGCTGATCGATCCTAGTCAATATGGTCAATGGTCTAATCGTATAGCTAAATGGAAACCTGAAACCGAAACATATAACTTAAATCAGGAAGCAGATCGTCTAGAAGAATTATCATATTGGAATGATCCAATGAAAAATTTCAGTTTATATGATCTTAAAGCCAATGAAAAAATATTAAAAGAAACAGCAAACTTTAACGATACACCTTTTCTTCTTTTGTGGGCTAAAGGTGGTATTTGGGTTCCAGAAGTTGACCGTGGCAAAAATCCTGTGTGGACTAGAATGAAAAATATGTATATAAAAGCGATTGAAGACATGCATAAACTTTCAAGCAATATGAAAGTTGAGTTCTCTAGAACCACCGAACATAATATTCATTTTTACGAACCAGAAACGGTCATTGAACAACTTAACTATTTGTTAAATGAGTTGTGATACGAGAAATAACTAACTTTAGAATGGTTTTTATTAGTCACTTTTTTTGTAAATAAAATTCTTCTAGAATTTACAGATGAAACTCTCAAAGATTAGAGCCTGATATTTGAGAGTTATATTTTTACAACCGAAGACCAACGGCAGCAATGAGCTTTTAGCCGTCATAGATACTGTTCTTGTTCTATAGCTTTTTGGTTCATGAAATGAGTCTCAAAACTTATTTTAGAACGTCCGTTATTAAGTTAGTTGTCGACCAGTTTAAGTCAACTAACGGGTATTAATTCGACTTTGATCTAAACACGCCAGTATTTTTGGATACCGAACTATATTCAGCATCTTTGTAGACAGGTTTATTGTCATCCATGCCATCGCGTTGTTGCCTACTTAGATATAGTTACTTATAATTTTTCTGGAACAAAAAATCATGACCGTTGACGTGCAAGGATTGCATTAATGCCTTGAAAGACAGAATGTCTGAGAAAGGCCATCCTGAACATTCGTCGTTCCTTGCCATCCATCGCACCACGACATTGCCTACATGGAAGTAGGTACTAATGATTGGTCTGGAACAAAAAATCATGACCGTTCATCCTGAACATTCGTCGTTCTTTGCCATCCATGGCACCACGACATACCGTTCATCCTGAACATAAAAAAGGGGAAGCTAGAGCTTCCCCAACAACCTCAATACAGGAGGTCAACTAACGCAAGAACGTATTAAAAATTTTTACCTATAAAACATATTTTGCTGAAAATTGTAGGTAATCAGAATCAACATTTTTATCTGCCATTTCAAAATTTCCTACTTCTACCCCAAACGATAACTGCTTAGTCACATTTTTGAATAAATTTACGCCCCAATGTGTGCGGTCATAATCAGCAACATCTGTTGTTGTATTGCCGTAGAATGCTGTGCTTCTTAAACCTTCAGACCAGAAATGGCGATAAGCCACACTGATTGAAGTTGTTTCTTCAACTTCTTCACCAATTAAATCTTTTGAAGCGGTAACACCTACATAACGGCCTACTTCACCGCCATGAAATTGAAAACGAAAATCATCTTTACCAAAGGTTTTAATGCGCCCTGAAATGCCATAACCCACTGCTGACTCTTCATTACCACCGACCGTTTGTAATTGCTTAGCAACAACGGCAATAGCCACGTTACCCCAATCACCCTTCATGTTATAACGTCCGACGATATCAGGCATTGAATCATTGCCACTTACACCACCGTATGATTCAGGGTTTTCAACTGACACCTGAAAATCACCCATAGTGTAGCGAACTTGTCCTTGACGAATAAAGGCAGCTGCGACCAAGGGGCCACCAAAATCTGCCGCTTCTGCAAGGGCACTGGCATTGACAAATGTTGACCACGTTTCACCTATCAATAGATTTTTATATTTAATGAAAGCATGACGAATACGTGGATTTGATGAATTAGAAATAATCTCATTACCACCACCTTTAACAGCGTCGCCGTAGAAATCCATTTCAATAAAACCCGTTAAATCGCCATGCTTATACTTGGTATTAATACGAGATTCATTGACCGCAATACCAAAATTAGAAATACTTTTATCTAAGGCTGAACCACCTCCGTACCAATAATCAGTTGCGCCAACCGTACCGTCAATATAGCGAGCGTCGGCTTTGATATAACCACCGAAAGTAATACTGTCGTTGTTATCTAATTTAATTTCGTATGCCGCATTTGCAGTGCTGGCTAGTGCTAATAATCCTGTTGCTAATAGAAGTTTTTTCTTATCGAACATTTTGCTTTCCCCATTTGTTAATTATTAGCCTCGAAAACTGCAGATGCGATCTTTTGGCCGTTTTATCGTTTTATTTTTATTTTCTGCATATAACTTAAAGTGATATTTCATCTTTAGAAATTAGACATAAGTCTAAAGCGGATGTTTTCTGCCTGTTAAATGCAATAATTTCACCTTATTAAATCGCATATTTAACGATAAAAAACACGCTTGAACACTTGAAAATGTTAGGGTTAAAGTAATATTGCTTGTGATATGATCCAGCAAATAACTCATAATTAAAAAAGGTAAATTTAGATGAGGATGTCTCTTATTATTGCCGGTAGTGTTGCAATTATTACCGCACTAACACCTACAATTTTGTCAGCAAAGCAACTAAGTGTTGACGACTACAAAAAAGCAGAACAACAATTATCACTCCATACAAGTAAGTTAGTTACCGGTACTGTTGACTACCCTGTGTGGTCAAAAAATGGCACCTTGGTTTACCGTAGTCATACAGAAAATGGCAATCAATTTTTCAAGGTCGACATACAGAGTCAAAAAAAATCACCCGCATTTAATCATGTAAAATTAGCAGACTCGCTCGCTCGTATCACTGAAAGCGAAGTAAATCACGATAAACTCCCTTTCTCTCAAGTAGAATTTACATCAGCGAATAACATCAAGCTTTCAATAAAAACTAAAAGTTACCAATGTGATTTGAGTAATTATTTATGTCATGAAAATAAACTCGCTAAAAAGAAAAATGAAAACTTATCGCCAGACGGTAAACGAGCCGTATTTATCCGTAACCACAACTTATGGGTACGTGACTTAGCAACAGATAAAGAAAGTCAGTTAACCACTGACGGCATGCTAGATTTTGGCTATGCGACAAACAACGCAGGTTGGGTTCGTCGTGATTCACCTGTAGTAACTTGGGCGCCAGATTCAAAAAAATTAACCACGTTTAAACACGATGGCAGAAAAGTTGGCGAAATGGGTATTGTTTCAACAGCTGTTGGTCACCCTAAAATTGATGTATGGAAATACCCTTTACCAGGCGATGAACATATTTTTGCCATTCATCGTGTAATTATTGACGTTGAGACAAAAAAAATTATACCTCTTGATATGAAACCCGATGCTCACCGCTCTACAATCACTGACCATGTGGCTGGCCGTAATGGCGAGTTATTGGATATTGATTGGGCCAATGACAGTAAAACTTTTGCCTTTGTTTCTTCAACACGCGATCACAAAACAGCTACCTTGAAAATTGCTGATGCAAAAACAGGTCAAGTAAAAGTGGTCATGGCCGAAACACAAAAAAGCTTTTTCGAGTCAGGTGTTGCCGGTATTAGTTGGAAATACTTAGAAAAAAGCAATGAAGCTATTTGGTTTTCTCAGCGCAATAATTGGGGACATTTATACCTTGTTGATTTAACGACAGGAAAAATTAAACAACAAATTACCCAAGGTGACTGGACGGTTATCGAATTGCTTCGCGTTGACCAAGCAACCGGCAAACTTATTTTTACTGGTGCCGGTAGAGAAGAAGGTGACCCTTATTACCACTACCTTTACAGCGTAAATAAAGATGGTTCTGATTTAACCTTATTAACGCCAGAGAAAAAACATCACCGTATTACGTTAAACAAAGCAGGAACACACTTCTTAGATCGCACCGCGACACCAACCATTGCTGAAACGAGCATTGTTCGCGCAATTGATAATAAAAAAGAATTCACCATAGAAGCTATGAACATCAGCAAGTTGAAAGCTACTGGTTGGCAAGCGCCAGTTGAATTTATTGTGAAAGACAGAAACGGTGAAAATGACATTTACGGTTTACTGTATAAACCGACAAATTTTAATGCCAGTAAGTCTTACCCGGTCATTAATTATTTATACCCGGGTCCACAAGTAGGAAGTATCAGAGGTCGCCATTTCCGCAGTTCTCGTGGCGACAACCAAGCGATTGCTGAGTTAGGTTTTATTGTGATTGAAATTGATGCTTTAGGTACACCAGGGCGTTCAAAAGCGTTTCATGACTTTTATTACGGCAACATGGGTGACAGCGGTATTCCTGATCAAGTTTCAGCTATTCAACAGTTAGCTAAAAAGTATAGTTGGATTGATGCGACTCGTGTGGGTATTTGGGGGCATTCAGGTGGCGGTTTTGCATCAACTCGTGCTTTATTAACTTTCCCTGATTTTTACAAAGTGGCGGTTTCACAAGCGGGTAATCATGACAACAGAAATTATGCTGACGAATGGGGCGAAAAATACCATGGTGTTGAAGTGAAAAATGAAGATGGCGCCAGTAATTACGACAGCCAAGCAAACCAGTTATCTGTTGAAAGCTTAAAGGGCAAGTTATTGATTGCTCACGGCACAACAGATACCAATGTATCACCCTATAATACCTTGATAGTTGTTGAGGCTTTGATGAAAGCGAACAAAGATTTCGATATGTTAATGCTGCCAAACCGTGGACATGGTTTTGCACGTGAACCATACATGATGCGTAAACGTTGGGATTATTTCGTAGCACATTTAATGGGTGCAACGCCACCAAAAGAATTTGTTTTCTCTGAAAAATAAAACACTTCGCAATTAACCCCAAAAAAAGACGCTTCAAGCGTCTTTTTTTATCGCTTCGAAATATATTTATAATCATTTGTTTGTTCACCTTTGCATGAGCTAGATCAAGGAAATTAGTTAACGTTTGCATAAAATGGAATCATAGCCCTTAACATACAAAGGAAAATGATATGACTAACCAAGAAATTCTAACCGCTTTAACTGAAAAAAAGTCGCAGCTAGAGCATAGGATGCATGCGATTGAAGCCGACTTTCATCTAGGTCGATCACAAGACTTTTCAGAACAAGCAACAGAGACAGAAAATGATGGTGTACTTGATGAAATTCATAGCGAGGCAAAAGTAGAGCTCAAGCAGGTTATCGAAGCATTACATCATTTAAAAGACAATAAATATGGTTTTTGCAGCCATTGTAATGCCCCAATTAGCCCTAAAAGGTTAAACGCATTACCTTACATAAACACTTGTATTAATTGCGCACAATAAGGAATAACAATGATAGAAAAACATGATTTACACCGAGAATTTCCAGAATTTTCCAATGAAATACATTTTCTGAAAATGAATGATGCCCACTTCTCTCAATTATTCAAAGCATATTGCGAGCTTGACCAAGAGGTGCATCGTATAAAAAAAGGGACTGAACATAATGCTGATGTATACCTAGAACAACAAAAGAAAAAACGCTTGTACTTAAAAGATGCGTTGTTTGTAGCCATCAAAAAAGCAAAACCACGCCCTTGGCCCTTCAGTACAAAATACAGGTAAAATAAAAGTTATACATATATTATACAAAGGTTATACACGACTTATAAACAATGTGATCAGGCTAACGTTCCATTTATTCTTTGATTACCCACGAATAACACTAGACAAAATTTCAAATCAATTTATTCTAGTTATTGTCTATTGGTATATTAATTTCCGATTTATCAATCACCAACGGACATCTAACAACAATACAATAGGTGGTTACATGGCTAGACTAAAACAGGCAAAAGTAACATTACAAGAATCTTACGATGTATTTAACCAAGCAGTAGAAAAAAAACTCCCCGTATTATCTTTGTCAAATAGCGACTCTATTAAAAACTTGCTCGACATCGTTATTCGTAGAGAGTCAATTGCTGTGACTAAAAAAACGAGTTTCCCTAATAAACTATCAGCAGATTTAAGAAAAAAATTGGCTGATGTATTATTGCTACTGGATAAAGTTGATATTGAAATAATCAAAGCAAACGCAAAATCACCATCAATAGACAAGGTAAAAAATTAACGAACCTTGCCTTTCTAGAGAGTAAATATGACGTTGTTGTGGTATTTTGAGCGCATGCATTTATATTGAAAAATACCACAACTCTCTCTGACTTTTCGACTAAATGAACAATCCTAATTTCACCGTTCTCTCAAGATGACTATATCGACACAATAAAACTATAACAGCAGATCATACAATTTTAGTTCATTGTTATCTTGCATGTTACTTAATTGTACCATCAACAATTCTGCAGTCGCTACAGCATCATTTAACGCATTATGCGCAAAATGATTCGGTAAACCCTGCTTATGGCGTAAAGCGGAAAGTCTCAGTTCTGAAGGATCGTAAGCAACATCTTTTTTATCCAACTGGCGCTTTGCCACCATTAAAGTATCTATTATAGGAAAAGGCGGCGCTACGCCATAAAGCTCAAGACAAGCTTGTTGCAAAAATTGCCTTTCGATCCGTGCAAAATGAACGAGCATCACCTTGCCTGCCAGTGCTTTAAGCAACGTTTCAACAACCTCTTTAAGTGGCGCGCCTTGTTCTTTTTGTTGATCGGTTATTTGATGAATAATCACGTTATCCGCGCTAAGATCTTCTTTGGTTTTTATTATTTGATGATAGCTATTTTTTAATGATATTTGTTGTTGTTTTACCTCAATAAAGCCAACACTTAATAGCTTATCATTGATGGCATTTAAACCCGTCGTTTCGAAATCAACTGACAAAATGGCAATATCAGCCAATGGTGTATCCGGATGAGGAAACGAAATCGAAAGAAAATCTTTTAACGCGCCTTCAGGTGCTCGCGCCCAAGCACGTTTACGTTGCGCTTCATAACCAAATAACCAATAAAACAATGGCTGATTGCTGATCATATTTACCCTTAAGCGTTTGACTGTCGGCTGTCTTGCAATGCTTTAATCACTTTAAAGGCATCTTTTAAATGTTCTCGTTCAAGCTTTGACAAGTTTTGAGGTGGCAGATAGTTATTAGGTGCTTTGCCTGCTTGTAATAAATGAGCTTGGTGCTCTAAACGTAAAATACCCAAAAATTGATAAGCATCAATTAAGTTTGCCGCGGACTCTTTTGATATAGAAGGTGTACCTGCTGCTTTTTGTAAACGTTCAATGGTATTTACTGGTGCAATACCTTCGGCTAACGCATAAATTCTTGCAAGATCGACAATTGGCGCAATACCATTGTGTTTAATGTCTAAACTCGATTTATGCTCGCCATCAGAAATAAGCACAAAATCGCGAAAGAATCCAAGAGGAGGTCTTAACATCAAAGCATTACGGGATAAGTGTGCGAGAAATAAACTATTACCTTTTGTTCTTTTCAAAAGTTTACTGCGCACTTCATTAAGTAAAGATTCGTCACCATGTACTGTCGTTAAATCAAAAAATACACAGCCATTTAGTAATGCTTGCGGGCTTGGCGTATTTACCCATTTTTCAAAGTATTTATGCCATTTTTTTTGCGGTTGTCGCCACTTAGGGTTACTTGCCATGATATCACCGGGGCAAAGTATAAAGCCGCAAGCTGCCAGCCCATCACAAACAAACGACGCTAGATTTTCAAACCAAGCTTCATGCTCTGGTTTCAAGTCATCAGAAATAATCAACGCATTGTCTTGATCAGAATGTGCGAGCTGTTCTTGTCTTCCCTGTGAACCACAAGCTAACCACGCATACGCGACAGGTGCTTTACCATTAATTTTTTCTGACATTTCAATAATTCGAATGGTAAATGCCATGGTTATCGCGCTAATGCTTTTCCCCACATGATCAGCACTTGTACCTAATTTGGCCATACGAATTTGTAGCTTCGGTAGTAATTTGCTTATCCTGATCAAATCATTAATCGTGCTGGCTTTACGAATAATACTAGTGATATTAACGGCATTGTGACCCTCGTTATTCATCAAGTCGGTGATCGTCACCATAGCGACTAATTCACCATATTCTCCCGACTCACTATAGCCTGTAATAGGTAGATGATGGATGCGCTTGCTGGTCATTAACATTAACGCATCATAAGCACTACTTTTTTCAGATAAAGTCGCCATGTCGTTCGTCATGATTTCACTCACTGGCATTGTAAAATTTAAGCCTTCTGCGACACAGCGACGACGAATATCTTTATCAGTAACAATACCCACTGGCCATTCTTTTAATGTGCTTTTGTTATTAATTTCAATGACTTTTTCATCAGTGACCACTAAACAAGAAACCCCTAGTACCGTCATTTTTATTGCTGCTTGTTGAATACTTTGTTCGCTGTTAATGGTTAATACGGGTTTGTGATAAAACTGGCTAATCGGGTTATTGATCAGTGAAGAATTGATAATCGCATCTTCGTTAACCTTACTCATTTTCCCTTTTAAACGCTCGGCAGCGGTTTGCATAAAAAAATCGTCTATTTGCGGATAATCCTTCACCAAAGACAGTAACGTTTTATAATCAAGACTGTACAATAACGTGTCTTCTTCCGTGTTTACCTTCACTTCATTACGTTGTGCTGGTCGACAAAATACACTGCAAATTTCACCTTCAGAATATTTACCCACTAGCTGACCGTTGTGATCAGTGTAGATCAACGCCCCTTTGCGCAGAATATAAAGTCGATCACCTTTAATGCCATTTGGTGGTAAAGGTTGTTCTGCCCTTACGTAACAAATATTGATTTCTTTGACCAATTGTAAAACCAATGATTCTGGTAATGTATCGAATGGGGGAATAGCTTGAATAAAAGCACTAATTTCGGCGAGTTCACTGTCCATATTCTTTCAGCCTTAAACGAAAAACAAACTTAGTAGATAGCTATTTTTAGTGCATTTCCCCCTACCTCGTCAACCATAAACCATAAAATCTAGACTAAAGTGTAATACCTCAAGTCGAAAAAGATTGTTAGTGTCAATAATAGTTAAATTTCACTATGAATTTTTATCTTTGTATCTGCTTTGATTCGAATTAATAGTAAACGTAGCTACTGCCTTAATTGGTTAAACAGGTGAGTAATCAAGCGTACAAAAATAATAAACGCTTTACATAATAACTGGGCATTTACCGAATAGGTAATAACCCAGATAAGTTAAATTGCTAGGAGAGGATGATGGAAGATAAACAGTCATATTGGTCAGAAAATCTGCGCCTAATATTTATAAGTCTTGTTATCTGGTTCGTAGTTTCATTTGGTTTTGGTTTGCTATTAGTTGAACCATTAAATGAAATTCGTCTTGGAGGGTACAAACTAGGTTTCTGGTTTGCACAACAGGGTTCAATTTACACCTTTGTTGGTTTAGTTTTTTGGTATACCAAGAAAATGAACGACCTTGATAAAAAATACAATGTGGAGGAATCATAATGGATGAGTTAAAACTCTATACATACATTGCTGTGTTCGGTTCTTTCGCCGTTTACTTTGGTATTGCTTGGTGGGCCCGTGCGGGATCAACCAGTGAATTTTATGTTGCCGGTGGTGGTGTTACGCCATTACAAAATGGTATGGCAATTGGCGCTGATTGGATGAGTGCTGCGTCATTCATTTCAATGGCTGGTATGATATCTTTCTTAGGTTATGGTGGTTCGGTTTTCTTAATGGGTTGGACAGGTGGTTATGTATTACTCGCCATGCTGTTAGCCCCTTACATGCGCAAACATGGAAAGTTCACCGTACCTGAGTTTATTTTTGACCGTTATTACTCAAAAACTGCACGCGTTGTTGCTGTTGTTTGTTTAATCATCGCGTCATTAACTTACATCATTGGTCAAATGAAAGGTGTGGGTGTTGCTTTCTCTCGCTTCTTAGAAGTTGAGTATGACAATGGTCTTTACATCGGCATGTTCGTTGTTTGGGTTTATGCCGTATTAGGGGGGATGAAAGGTATTACTTACACGCAAATTGCTCAGTACGTGGTATTGATTTTTGCTTACACCATTCCAGCGGTGTTTATTTCATTACAACTTACAGGCAACCCTATTCCACAATTAGGTTTAGGTGCTACGTTAGCTGATGGTAGCGGTGTTTATTTACTTGATAAGTTAGACCTTGTTGTAACTGAATTAGGCTTTAAAGAGTACACCACTGACAATATGGGCGGTTCAGTCAACATGTTCGCCTATACCTTATCATTGATGATTGGTACTGCGGGTTTACCTCACGTTATTATGCGCTTCTTCACTGTGCCTTCAGTAAAAGCAGCACGTCAGTCAGCAGGTTATGCATTAGTTTTCATCGCTTTGTTATACACAGTTGCTCCAGCAGTTGGCGCAATGGCGCGTTTAAACTTAATGAATACGATTGAACCAGCAGCCGGTCAAAATCTTGAATATGCTGAGCGTCCTCAGTGGTTCAAAGACTGGGAAAAAACAGGTCTTTTAAAATACGAAGACAAAAATGGCGATGGTAAAATACAGTACACTGCAAACAAAGCGACCAATGAAATGGTTAAAGTTGACCGTGACATTATGGTTTTGGCTAACCCTGCCATTGCTAACTTACCAAATTGGGTAATTGCGCTTGTAGCCGCGGGTGGCTTAGCCGCAGCATTGTCTACCGCAGCCGGTTTATTGCTAGCGATATCGTCCTCTATTTCCCATGATTTAATGAAGGGTATATTAACGCCAGACTTGTCTGAGAAAAACGAGCTACTGGCGGGTCGAATTGTCATGACCATATCGGTTATGGTTGCTGGTTGGCTTGGTTTAAATCCGCCTGGCTTTGCCGCAGGAACGGTGGCACTTGCCTTTGGTTTGGCTGCGTCATCAATATTCCCAGCATTAATGATGGGTATATTTGCTAAGAAAATGAGCGGTACTGCAGCAGTATGGGGGATGTGTTCGGGTATCGGTATTACCATGCTGTATGTATTTCAACACAAAGGTTTTATGTTTATCCCTGGTACTTCGTTCTTAGGTGACATGGGCCCTAACTGGTTCTTTGGTATTTCACCTAATGCTTTTGGTGCAGTCGGTGCATTTGTTAACTTCGCAGTAGCTTTCGCTATGTTGAAAGTAACGGGACCCGCGCCAGCGCATATTCAACAAATGGTTGAAAACTTCCGTACACCACATGGTAGCGTAACAGAAGCACATGACCACTAAGCCTATTTTAATCGCGAATTATCGAATAAGATAAACGCATAAAATAAGTGAATGATAAAAGGCTAGATATTTCATCTAGCCTTTTTATTCTCTCTAAACGCCTGAATTAATCAAAGAGATAACGTGATGAACAAACACACTAAAACAGCCATTATTGTTGCCCCTATCCTAACTATACTCGGTTTTGCATTAGCTGACTTATGGGAAGAAAATAGTGCCAGTCAAGCGCGTGCCTTTGAATTAGTGCCCTTCGGACATTGTGACGTTACCCATCAAAAATGTATTTTGAAATCTGGCGAATTCGAGGTGAATGTTATGGATGATAAAGGCATCACGACAGTTAACTCTACTTTCCCCATCGATAAAGCGACCTTATTTATTGTTGATAAAGACAGTCAAGCAACACCCTTTCAATTAGGCATGAAAGACAGCCCTTATTATTGGAAGCGAGAAACGCCACTCGGCGGTTTAGTTAAAAATAAAGGCGAAAGTTATAAGCTTAGATTGATCATTGAAATTAAAGGGGGGAAATACTTTTCTGAGTTTTATACCCAAACCATTAAATAAGGTTCAAGCGCAGTTAGCCCTCTATTATTCAGTTAATACATGTTACTACTCATATGGTTTGATCTTGCCAATCACCAAATGGGATTGAACATTATGATCCCTAATACCACCAATTGAACATTAATTGTGAGCCGTACTTATAGTCGCTTTAACAAAAAGAGTACTATTATGTACAACATCATGCTTTACAGCCCAAAACTTAGCTGGAATAAAGGAAAACTGGTTGGTCAAAAACTTCCCCTCAAACTTGAGGAGGTTTGGTCGATAAGAACTCGGCTTGATTTAGCCAATAATCTTCGTGAATTAACTATGTTTAATTTAGCGCTAGATTGTAAATTAAGAGCATGTGATTTCATTAAACTAAAAGTATCGGATATTGCACATGGGAAAACCATTCAATCTCGGGCAATGTTAATTCAACAAAAGACTGGAACTCCTGTTCAATTTGAAATAACTAAAAATTGAGAATAGCTTTACAAAAATGGATCTCATTTAAATCTCTTCGTTCAAGTGATTATTTATGTGGAAGTAGAGCAAAAGATGATTGCCATTTAACGACTCGGCAATATGCCAGAATTGTCAAAAAGTGGATTGCTAGTATTGGTTTGGATGTAACATCCTATGGCACTCATTCAATGAGGCGAACTAAGGCAACCTGGATCTATAATAAAACCAAACACCTGAGAGCAGTGCAGATCTTGCTTGGTCATACAAAACTAGAAAGTACCGTTCGCTATCTTGGTATTGAAGTCGATGATGCACTTGAACTGTCGGAAACTATAGATATTTAAATCACAAATAACTCAGGAAGTATGAACGCTCCCTGCCACAAAAGAGACCTTAGGTTCAATAGAGGAATACTTGTTCTACATTAGAATTTGTCACAGAAACTACGCAAATATTGTACGTAACTTAAGGTTGTCTAGAATTGTTTTTTTCAACCATCTTAAAGCATCATCCTCAGAATAAAAATACTCTACATTCTGAACAACCTTTGAAGGTACCCATTGTTGGTCTATAGCTTTGATTGCTTGAGAGGTTATAACTATAGCTTTTGCTACCATATTTTGACTATTCAACCATTCATTGAATTCATTAGATATGTTAAATGCTTCTGGCGTTGCACCGTCCAAACTTAAAAGATTAACAAGTAGCATAAATCTCTTTTGATTGAAATTACGTATTATTTCCATGGTTGTTTTTGAAACACCAATAGCCCCATATTCATTAAAAGCCCCTTTCAATGTAATATGTATTATATTATCTTTTGCAATGATTGTGCTTTCACCATGCTCTATATTCAACTTGATTCTCCAAAATCATAACAGTTTATTGGGCTGGTTTATTTCCTCCTTCCTTACAGGTATGACCAGTAATTTAAGGATATAACATTACCAACAAATTGAGAAGGGGTATACCTAAATAGTGTGGATATAAATCACTAATGAGATTTTTAGACATAAAATTAGATTGAGTCATTTTATTAAATGCTCATTAATGCCGCATAAACGACATTAGCACTAACAGACTAAAATTGATTTCGGATTAGTTTTTGTATCAAAAACACCTCATTAAGAGTCAAATAATTGTTGGCTAAAATAAGTAACTAAGCAGCACAAGCCAACTGTTTTTTTGTCCGTTTAAATGACTTGCTATATGTGTGCTATTCAAATAAAAATTGTTGTTATATTTTAATGTTTTTAATGTTTTTAATGTTTTTAATGTTTTTAATGTTTTTAATGATTTTTAATGATTTTTTCAGCAACATCCTTAGGCTTCAAATAAGAGTTATCTATTACAAGGCATTCAACGTTTGGGACAAATGAATAGATGTCATAGTGCTTTCTGAATACTTTTAATTCCTCTAATGATGCAACTTTCTTAAAAGATTTTCTACTGTCTTCGATTACTCGCTTTTCAATTATTTCTATTGACGGGTTAAGGCAGACAAAATAAATTTTTCCCCCTCCGCTTTCAACAACTTCTTTTAGCTGTTGAACAAAATTTTGATCAGTAGCGTGATCATAAACAAACGTAAAAATAACATCGACTTTGTTTGTTACAGCCTCACTTATAGCTGTTAATCTTAATTTCTCGCAACACACTTTAAAAGGTATTGAATATACATCATCACCAAAAAGTGCATGGGCAGTATCATAAGTTAAATGATTGTGAAAATGCTTATACTCTGTTATCTCCGACAAAGTCTTTGATACCGTATATTTCCCTGAAGCAGGAGGACCATATATGAAAATCAAGTTCATGATAGACTCATTTAACGCCTTAATAATGACTTGTTTGTAGGAATTTTAACAACTAATCATCAAAGACTTAACAAATAAAAACCCGAACATGCAAATCTGTTTGTAGTATAGGTGTAGTAATTTGATTTACACATTCATTGCTTAAACAATAGCACCAAAACGTCGTTAAATGCCACAGACTGTGTGAAAACCTTTTGAT
>JASDWX010000112.1:540-11385 GCA_041890515.1 Alteromonadaceae bacterium | reverse complement strand
CCGCTTATTTAAGCGATATTTTTGTCAACTAAGTATATCGTTAGGTACTAATCCTGCTCCCCCGAAGTGGTATATGTTTGACTCAATCTCACTTTCTTTGGGTAAAAATAGAGTAAACTGCCGCCAGTAAACCAGCAAATAACCATCATCCATTCCTGTGGCCAAACCAATGCTGCTGGCATACCCGGTAAATATAGGCCTATCATCAGAAAACTAGCCAACAAACCAAACCAGCCCAATATTTTACCACCGGGAGCTTGATATGGTCGTAACATATCAGGTTCATTGTATCTAAGCAGTAAAAACGACCCACAAACAAATATATATGACACCATTAATCCTAAGCTGCCAGCGTTTACGAACCAAATCAACGACTGACGTCCTAAAAAGGGGGCTAATGTACCCAGAGCACCGATAAATAATATGGCATTAACAGGTGTTTTATACTTGGGGTGCACTTTGGCTAAGAAACTAGGCACCATACCACTCGATGCCATGGCAAATAAAGCGCGACTACCGCCCAATAAAAACCCGTTCCAACTCGTTAGAATACCAGCTACACCACCAAGTAATAGGATCAAGGCACCCGTGCGCCCCCAAGCTGCTTCAGTTGCATCAACTGTCGCTAATTCGGATGTACTGCGGGCATCAGCATTTAATAACATGCCTACAGAGAGTTCAATTAACAAGTACCACACAATAGCCATGACTATTGATAATACCAATAGTTGCCCAATTTTTTTAGGGGGTAAATCAATTTCCTCCGCTGCTTGCGGAATAATATCAAAACCAACCATCATGAATGGCACTAATGCCATAGCAGCCAGAATACCAGTACCGCCACCAACAATCAGCGGTGTCATATTAATGACTTCACCATGTGCTCCTAAACCGACAAATAACGCCAAACCAGACAACACAATCACTGCTACAACAACGCCTTGAATGATGGCGGCAATCCTTACCCCTCGGATATTAATCCAAGTGATCACTATTGATGCTAATGCCCCGATAATGGCTTGATCGAGGTAAACACTGGCACCATTAATCTTCCATAATTCACCATTACCCAATCCTGGAAATACATTTGTTAATACACTAGGTAATGCCACTGCCTCAAATGCAACAACAGAGATGTAAGCAAAAACAATTGCCCATGTGCAATAAAATGAGGAGGTTTTCCCCATCGCCCTCAAGCTATAAGCATGCTCTCCACCAACTTCTGGCATTGCTGCAGTTAATTCAGCATATATCATCCCGATAACAATAATGACTCCACCGGCAATTAGCGTCGCAATAATAGCCCCAAAGCTGCCTGCTCTGTGCATGAGCTCTGAAATTAAGACGACCCATGACCAACCAATCATCGCGCCAAATGAAAGAACCAAAATATCTACTTGTTTAAGGCTTTTACTTAAGCCATGTTTACTTACATCCAAAGTCGTAATCTCCTGTTTTTAGAGTCATCGTGTCGATGAAAGCTAGCTAATCATTCAACATATGCATTGATTTATTATCAATGATTTAATAGGTTATTAAAGTTAATGTTTTTTACGTTAAGTTAAGTGGATACTTACCTAACATTAAACAATCTGTGATCCACTTATAGACAAATTGATGATGTTAGTAATTCCATCACAGCCAAAAAACTCAAGAGGTGTTAAGACTATGACCTAAAATCAATGGCACGAGAGAGAAATTTTAATAATAAATGACAAAGGCTAACCTAGAAAATAGCTCTGATTAATCACGTTATTAAAAACGCCGCTGTATTTGTTAATAACTTTTTCTATAAATACTGATAGTACACAATATTAACAAGCACCTAAAATTGTTTCCAATAATGGAGAATCTCATTCTAAAAAAATCAATTGTTTTAAATACCTTGTATGGATAATACTCCGGTGTTTTATTATTGTTGAACCAACTTAAGTCACGTGATGTTTTATCAATTAACACATCAATAACAATGAGACTAGCATATAAAACACCAAACGATGAACTTAGGCGATCAAATTATCAAGGCAAAGATAACGGTATTAGTTAGTTTTACCTTGTTAATAGAAAAGGGCCCATTAAACAGAACAAATGATGTATGGTGGACAACCACTATATTTATGTTTTGATGTGAACGATGCAGTGTAATGATACTTTCAAAAAAATCCCTGGCTTATTACAGCCGTAAATCAAAGAAAAAACCGTTATTGACTCGTTATAAAAATAATTAATATTTTTAATTCAGTGATAAAAATGGTGTAAGTTGGCTTCCTAACGTGATTCAAATCTCGTTCATTAAAGTTCAAACTCAATCTGTTTTTGCTCCTTTAATCCTTCGTCACTCAAGCCTATATGAACGCCTAAAAGTCTGACTGCCTTTCCATGCCCCCTATTTAAAGCCTCTTCAAGTAAGGTACGGAAAATATTATTATCATAGGAATGATACTTAAACTCTTTTGTCGTTTGATGAAAATCTTTAAATTTGACTTTTACTCCAAGCTTGCAGATCTGTCTGTCTTCTAAATGTTTTTCTGCTCGTTTCATTAATTCAGGTATGAGATTATCTAACATAAACTTATTCAGTTCAGTAACATCAATAATATCATGAGAAAAAGTACGTTCTATACCAACAGATTTACGTATCCTGGAACTTTCAATTTCTCGGTTATCTATTCCATGACATTTTTGCCACAATCCTCTGCCTAATTTTCCAAACGTTGAAATAATCTCTGATTCTTTAACCTCTTTTACATCAGAGCCATTAACAAGACCGTGTGCTTTAAGTTTCTCAAAGGTAACTTTACCAACACCAGGTATTTTACTTAAAGGCATCGTTTCAATAAAACGTAATACCTCTTTAGGCGGAATTACGTATTGACCATTAGGTTTATTTAAATCTGATGCAATTTTTGCTAGATATTTAATAGGAGCAACGCCAGCTGACGCGGTTAAATTCAATTCATTGAAAATTGTATGCCTTATATCTTGCGCAATGAGCGTTGCGGAACCACTAAATAACTGACAATCAGTCACGTCCAAATAGGCTTCATCAAGTGAAAGTGGTTCAATTTTATCCGTATACTTTTCAAAAATTCTTCTCATATCAACACTGATCGACTTATAAACCTCCATTCTCCCCGGGACAATAATCAAATTTGGACATTTTCTTAAAGCAACACTGTTAGGCATTGCTGATCGAATGCCAAACTCACGCGCAATATAATTGCATGTAGATAAAACCCCTCTTGAATTAGATTTTCCACCCACCGCGACCGGCTTATTTGCTAATTCAGGGTTATCTCTTATCTCCACAGAGACATAAAATGCATCCATATCAATGTGGATTATTTTTCGTTGCTTTATCTGTTCCAATTAACGGCCAAAATATCGTAAACCTTTTTTTTGAGCACAATTTTTTATTAAAAATAACAATAAACACTCAAAAATCGTCAAAGATAATTTAACATAACAATTCGTGTCGATGTTTATTGATGGCAATGTTAAGCCATATTAAATAACGTTTATCCTTGTTCTATCCTAGCCTTATCACAAATGAAAAACCGTAATTTTTATATTCAATCTGTATTGTCAAACAACACAATGAGCTGTACATAAAAACAGTATAGGCTTTTTTTATCATAATTCAATGTTGAAATAGTATATTGGCCGCTTTTAATTTCCGGCTAAATACGTTAATTTGTCGCTTTATTTCTTATCAAACAATAGCTGACATGAGTTTATGATAATGCGCTTTCTTCAACAGGCTTTCGTCCTATTATTTCTTTTATCTCCTTATCTTGTGAATGCACATACCAATGAAGCTAATCAAGCTGAGTTACAGTTACTTGAAGATAATACATATCAGCTTATTGTGAGTATTGATGCGCTACATTTACTAAAGCGTCATCAAGAATTTTCAGGCGATGAACCCGAACTCATTTATTATTTGAAGAGCTTAACTTTAATTGAAACCAAGCGTCTATTATCGACAGTAACGCAAAAATTAAATGAGGAAACCCTTTTTATTATTGAAGAAGAAAAGGTAATGGTCGCGCCTTTTTCAGGATTAACCGTGTCAGCGCTAAGAGAGAGGCTTCATCCGAGTTTGTCTAACAAACCTGTTAAGCTATTTTCCAAAGGTAAATTTCCACAACAACTTGAGACAGTAGCGCTGACTTTTCCATTATTATTAGGCGATGCTTTATTAACCGTAACACGTCCAAATAAATCCTTGGTGTTATCAGGAGATCAAAGTCACTATTTCTCTATCGATGGGAAGAATAAGGTTATTCGTGAACTTTCCATGATGGAATCAAAATTAGTAAACATCACAGAATATATTTATCAGGGATTTGTTCACATCCTCCCCCAAGGGCTTGACCATATATTATTTGTCTTAGCGCTATTCTTGTTAGCTACGAAAACATCAACCCTATTGTGGCAAGTCAGTGCATTTACATTGGCTCATACGATTACTTTAGCTCTAGGGATATTGGGTATAATTAATTTACCCAACAGCATTGTCGAGCCGCTCATTGCATTATCAATTGCTTACGTTGCCATCGAGAACATCTATCAACAAAGACTTACTCAATGGCGTTTACCCATTATTTTTGTATTTGGTTTACTTCATGGTTTAGGCTTTGCTTCGGTGTTAGTTGAATTTGGCTTACCCGAGAATGCGTATGTCAGCAGCTTAATATCATTCAACGTCGGTGTAGAATTTGGTCAAATAACAGTCATTGCTTTGGCATTGCTAGCAACCCGTTGGTTCATTAATAAGCCGTGGTATCGATCATATGTGGTTATACCAGCAAGCACTATTATTGCAGTCATTGCTATATATTGGTTTATTGAACGCGTATTTTGATTGATAAGTCAGCTAAGGTTTACTACCTAAGCTTGATTTAAACCCATTAAAATTAGAAACGGGCTTAAATAAATTCTAGTAAAAATCAAAATATCAGACGATCAGGTAGAATTACTCTGGTTCATAGTCTAAGTTCGCAGACAACCAACGTTCGGCCTGTGGCAATGTCATCTCTTTACGTGTGGCGTAATCAATGACTTGGTCTTTAGCGACTTTAGCCACAGCAAAATACTTCGATTCTGGATGCGCAAAATACCATCCACTTACAGCCGCTCCAGGCCACATTGCAAAACTCGACGTTAATTCCATACCAATGTTTTCTTGCACATTAAGTAAGTCCCACAATAAACCTTTCTCCGTATGCTCAGGACAAGCCGGATAACCCGGCGCAGGTCTTATACCTTGATACTTTTCACGAATTAAGTCTTCATTGGCTAATGATTCTTCCGCTACATAACCCCAGTATTCTTTACGAATTTTTTCATGAAGGTATTCTGCACTCGCTTCGGCTAACCTGTCTGCGACCGCTTTAACTAAAATACTATTGTAATCGTCATGTTGAGCAGCAAACTCTTTCACTAACTCGTCACAACCATACCCGGCAGATACCGCGAAGGCCCCAACATAATCTTTTATGCCTGACGCTTCATCAGCGACGTAATCAGCTAAACAACGGTTAAACTGCCCTGCGGGTTTCTTACTTTGTTGACGCAACTGGTGTAATTTCATTAATTGTTCGTCTCGACGTTCGTCTTTAAACAAAATCAAATCATCTTGCTGACGATGAGCCGGAAACAAACCAAAAACGGCTTTTGCGGTAAGTTTTTTACTATTAATAATATCGTCTAATAAAGCATTAGCATCATTAAATAAATTCGTTGCTTCTCCGCCGACGACTTCATGTCTTAAAATAAGTGGATATTTTCCTGATAACTGCCAAGTCATGAAAAATGGCGTCCAATCGATGTATTTTCTAATTTCATTCAAGTCAAGGTCATCAAGTACCGTTACACCCAATTTGTCTGGCACTTTCGGCGTGTAGTGTTCAAAGCTAATTGGAACGGCATTCGCACGGGCGTCTTCTAATGAAATTAAGCTTGAACGTGGCCCCTTTTTATAATGACGTTCACGTACACGATTATATTCATCATTTTGACGGTCAATAAAGGCTGCCCGTTTCGCGTTATCATCTGAAAGTAATGTACTCACCACAGAGACTGAACGTGAGGCATTAGGTACATAGACGACAGGATGTTCATACTGCTGTTCAATTTTAACAGCGGTATGTGCTTTTGATGTTGTTGCACCACCAATCAGCAAGGGTAAATCAAAGTCGAGTCGTTTCATTTCTTTTGCAACATGGACCATTTCATCGAGAGACGGTGTGATCAGTCCAGATAATCCAATAATATCTACTTTCTCTTCTTTCGCGACACGTAAAATATCATCACAGGAAACCATCACACCTAAATCGATAATGTCGTAGTTATTACATTGTAAAACCACGCCAACAATATTTTTACCAATATCGTGTACATCACCCTTCACGGTAGCGAGTAATATCTTGCCATTAGACTTGATGACTGTTTTTTCAGCTTCAATAAAGGGGTTCAAGTGAGCAACCGCCTGTTTCATCACTCTTGCAGACTTAACCACTTGCGGGAGAAACATTTCGCCAGCACCGAATAAATCACCTACCGTATTCATCCCGTCCATTAATGGCCCTTCAATAACATCAAGCGGTCGGTCAGCAACAAGTCTTGCCTCTTCCGTATCTTCTACAATAAATTCATTAATACCTTTGACCAATGAATATTCTAAGCGCTCTTTAATCGGTAACTCTCGCCAACTTAAGTCGGCTTTATTATTTTTACTGCCTGCTTGGCCTCTATACGACTCGGCAACATCAAGTAAACGCTCGGTTGCGTCGTCATCACTGTTTTGAATAACATCTTCAACCGCAAGACGTAAATCGTCAGGAATACTTGAATAGATGGCTAACTGCCCGGCATTTACTATGCCCATGTCCATACCATTTTTTATTGCATGGTATAAAAATACGGCGTGAATAGCTTCTCGGACAGCGTTGTTTCCACGAAATGAAAACGATACATTTGAAACACCACCAGAAATCATGGCATGAGGAAGATTCTCTTTTATATCGGCAACCGCCTCTATAAAATCTACAGCATAATTATTGTGCTCTTCGATGCCTGTTGCTACCGCAAAAATATTGGGATCAAAGATAATGTCTTCTGCTGGAAAACCTATTTCATGTACTAAAATGTTGTAGGCGCGTTTACATATTTCATATTTGCGCACCCGCGTGTCTGCTTGGCCTTGTTCGTCAAACGCCATCACGATAACAGCAGCACCATATCGACGTAGCAACTCAGCTTGCTTTCGAAAGTTTTCTTCACCTTCTTTTAAGCTAATAGAATTAACGATTCCTTTACCTTGGATACACTTTAAGCCTTCTTCTAAAATATCCCATTTAGAGGAATCAAGCATAATGGGCACTTTAGCAATATCAGGCTCACCGGCAATTAAATTTAAATAACGGACCATCGCAGCTTTTGAATCAAGCATGCCCTCATCCATATTAATATCAATAATTTGTGCACCGTTCTCAACTTGTTGTAAGGCTACGGCGATTGCTTTATCGTAATTTTCTTCAGTGATTAAACGTTTAAATATGGCAGAGCCAGTAACATTGGTTCGCTCTCCAACATTCACGAATAGTGAATTTTCATCAATGGTTAATGCTTCAAGTCCTGATAAACGACAAGCAATTTTTTTGGGTTCTATTATCCGCGGTTTGACATTTTCAACCGCTTTAGCCATACCTTTGATGTGCTCGGGCGTTGTGCCGCAACAGCCACCAATAATATTGAGAAAACCAGACTCGGCCCACTCTTTTACGTGAATGTCCATATCTGCAACACTAAAATCATATTCCCCAAATGCATTAGGTAACCCTGCATTAGGGTGTGCTGAAACGGCAAAGTCTGAAATTTGGCTTAATTCTGCAACATATTGCCTAAGTTCAACGGGACCTAATGCACAGTTCAAACCAAATGAAATAGGTTTTGCATGTCTTAATGAGTTATAAAAAGCTTCAGTCGTTTGTCCCGATAAAGTACGTCCAGAAGCATCTGTTATCGTGCCCGAGATCATGACAGGTAAGCGTAGTTGAAGTTCATCAAAAACAGTTTCAACCGCAAAGATTGCTGCTTTTGCATTAAGCGTGTCAAAAATAGTCTCAATGAGAATAATGTCTGACCCCCCTTCAATCAACGCTTTAGTTGATTCTATATATGCCTCTTTTAATTGATCAAAAGTAACATTACGAAATGCAGGATCGTTCACATCAGGTGAAATTGAACACGTTCTGTTTGTTGGACCTAAAACACCGGCAACAAAACGGGGCTTGTCTGGATTCTTAGCCGTGAATTCATCCGCTGCTGCACGTGCTATTTTTGCCGCTTCTAAATTTATTGATGCGCTGTACGACTCCATATCGTAATCAGCCATCGCAATAGTTGTTGCGTTAAACGTATTCGTTTCGAGAATGTCAGCACCCGCTTCAAGATATTCAGTATGGATCGCCTTAATGATATCGGGCTGTGTTAGCACTAACATATCATTATTGCCTTTCACATCAGAATGCCAATCAGCAAACTGTTCGCCACGATAATCTTGCTCTTCAAACTTATACGCTTGGATCATCGTCCCCATAGCGCCATCTAAAATAAGAATACGCTTTTGCATTTGTTGCTCAAGACGGCTAAATGATGCTGATTTTTTCATTCTATTTCTCTATTTTACTTTCAAACTGAATTTATTTACTAAAAAGCTAAGTGACTGTCTATCTTTTAGTGTCTGGATGTATTGCTTGAATATTACTTGCATCTAACTTGTATGGCGTGATCTGATAAACATAGTAGTTTAGCCAATTGGTAAATAACAAACTACTGTGACTCCGCCAAGAACTGTGTGGCACTTTTGTTACATCGTTATCAATATAGTAATTATTTGGCTTAGCTGCGTTTTTATCGAGATTAAGGTCTCGCTGATGCTCTTCATCTAAGGTCGTTGCATCATATTCAGGATGCCCCGTCAAATAGACTTGTTGTTTATTCTTACTCGCAACAACGTAAACTCCCGCTTCTGAAGATTCAGCAATAATTTTTAAATCTGGAATCGATAAATAATCAGACTTTTCAATATAACCAAAACGTGAGTGCGGCACATTAAAATACTTTTCAAAACCACGGGTTAGCTGTTCTTTCGGGTCAACAGGACTATGCTGAAAAACACCTGATAATTTATCTTTACGTAAGTGCCGATTCAAACCATAGTGATGATAAAGCGCGGCATGAGCAGCCCAACAAGAAAACATCGTTGAAGTCACATTTTTTTCTGCCCAATCAAACACTTCACAGATTTTATCCCAAAAACTAACTTTTTCATAATCCATCAATGCTAGCGGTGCACCGGTGATAATTAAGCCATCATATTGTGTGTCTTTTATATCGTCAAACATACGATAAAAATTATCTAAATGTTCTTTTGGCGTATGCTTTGATTCATTAGCGTGAATACGAATAAAGTCGACATTTATTTGTAATGGTGTATTAGAAAGAACACGGAGAATTTGTACTTCTGTTTCAATTTTATTGGGCATTAAATTAAGAATTGCTACCCTCATCGGCCTAATCTCTTGATTCGCCGCTCGATGTTCAGACATCACAAAAATATTCTCTGCACCTAGAATAGACAAAGCGGGTAATTGATCTGGAATTTTAATGGGCATAACTTTACCTAACAATCAAAACAGATGAGATAGCTTATGCGTAAATACCGCGTAGTAACTTTCATCTACAAATAATAGCATTGAATGTTACGTATATTTTTAGCCATGTCAACCCTCTAAACGTTTAGACGTCTATAATTTTTTGTGCTTTTATATTATTTTTAATGATAAAAATGTGTTCTTAAAATTGGTTAAGTTAGATGATATCAAAATCAAAAATATATAAATCCACTGAATAACTACTCTGTAAGAATTATAAATAATATTAAGGCGCAAAAAGTTTTATATAGAAGAACATATAAAAAAGCCACCGCAAATGCGATGGCTGTATAATGACCTAAGATGAAATTAAAGCTTAAAGCTTATTCAGCAACAACTTCTTTTTTAGGCTTTTCTTTCTTCGGTTTTTCTTCACTCGCTCTTACGCTTTTCGTGAGGAGTAATTCACGTAGACGCGTATCAAGTTCTTTTGCCATTTCCGGCTTTTCAGCTAAAGATTTAGCTGCATTCGCTTTACCTTGGCCTATACGGTCACCGTTGTAACTGTACCAAGAACCTGATTTTTCAACCATTTTATGTAGAACACCTAAGTCGATTAATTCACCTAGGCTGTTGATCCCTTCACCATACAAAATTTGAAATTCGGCTTGTTTAAAGGGTGGTGCGATTTTATTTTTCACTACTTTTACGCGAGTTTCATTACCAATGATTTCGTCACCCGCTTTAACAGCGCCAATACGGCGAATATCCAAACGAACAGAAGCATAGAATTTAAGAGCATTGCCACCAGTAGTCGTTTCTGGAGAGCCGAACATCACACCAATTTTCATACGAATTTGGTTGATAAAAATGATCATGGTATTTGATTTTTTCAAATTACCCGTTAATTTACGCATAGCTTGTGACAACATACGAGCTTGTAAGCCCATGTGTGAATCACCCATGTCGCCTTCAATTTCTGCTCTTGGTGTAAGCGCAGCAACAGAATCGACAACAATAATATCGATAGCACCTGAACGGGTTAACATGTCACAAATTTCTAATGCTTGCTCACCTGTATCTGGTTGAGAAACAAGTAACTCATTGATGTTTACACCTAACTTTTCTGCGTAGATTGGGTCAAGTGCATGCTCTGCATCAACGAAAGCACATACTTTACCAT
>JASDWX010000112.1:0-530 GCA_041890515.1 Alteromonadaceae bacterium | reverse complement strand
CTTCTGCGATAACTTCAAGGGTTAACGTTGTTTTACCGCTCGACTCAGGGCCATAAATTTCCACAACACGACCTAGCGGTAAACCACCAGCACCTAATGCAACATCCAATGCTAAAGAACCTGTAGAGATGGTTTCAACATCCATAGTGTTGTTATCACCAAGCTTCATAATTGAGCCTTTACCAAATTGTCTTTCGATTTGGCTTAATGCTGCTTCTAGTGCTTTTTCTTTATCATCTTTCATGTTTATTCCACCAATGTGTATGTGATTTCGTTTTAATGAAGCAAGTATACTGTATGACCGTACAGTATCAAGCTTTTTTACAACTTTTTTTATTTTTATAATAAATCACACGACACATGACCAATAAGCAGCTGAATTCAATGAACTTATTAAGATTAAGTAACTTTTATCAATTACTTTTTAAAAAGTTACTGATTGTGTTAATTAGTTAATGCTCTGTATACAACCTTATAAATTCAGTTCAAGTTTACCTTAAATAGATAGTGTCTGAATTGATGGCTTATAC
>JASDWX010000111.1:7429-11443 GCA_041890515.1 Alteromonadaceae bacterium | reverse complement strand
ATAAACGGTGCTTGCCAAACACACCATTACCGCGGAGCGGTTTAGTTCAATGTGCCATTAGTGATCATTAGAAGCCGATCTCATTGAGTGTTTGGTAGTCGCATAGGTTATGTGTAGTCACAGAACTTAACTATAACTTAGTATTCTCTGTCATCTAACATGCATAATTTAAAAAAACAGAGCGAAAACACGTTGTAATCAACATGAAAACCTTCATAAATTTAACGCAGTATTGGTTAAAGTTTATATCTATTTATAGGTGTTTTTATACAAAACGCTTTATTAAAAATAAGTTAACCCCTTTTTATTTTCTCAAACGTTTTATAGATACAAGCACTTAATTTATTGCTTGTATTCATTTTTTGTTTATTAAATAAAGGAATAAATATGGCTAAATTATTATCTTATATCAGCTTGGCGGTTATCATTACTTTTGGTTTGTTTGCTTTTATGGCGTCTTTAATCAGTAGTGATAGTGTTAATATTACACCACCGTTACCGTCAATTATTATTGAAGTGGCTCAAGTACCGGAAGACTCAAAAATAGCCCTTATTGACAAGGTAAAGCTTGAACCACCGACACCACCAGAGCCTATGCCAAAAAGTGATGTTACGCCTGTTGTGGCAAATGATGCCCCAACTTTAACGTATCAGTCAGCACCCGTTACCTTTACAGGAAAAGACACCACGTTTAAACAATATAAAGGTATGGGTGATAAAGAGGCGCGCCCAATAGTACGTGTTAATCCTACATACCCAATGGAAGCGATGAGAAAAGGTACGGAAGGTTGGGTGAAGTTAGCCTTTGATATTAATAAAGTAGGAAAAGTGGTTAATATATCCGTTATTGACTCTCAACCGAAACGTATTTTTGATAAAGCGGCAAGACATGCTTTAAGAAAATGGAAATATCAGGCAAAATCGGTTGATGGAGAAGCGGTGTATCAAAAAGCGCGTACCGTACAATTAGATTTTTCTATGGAACAACAAAGTTAGGATGTGTCTTTGAAGTTACCCTCTATGATTAAGGGCTGGTTTAATCCAAATATTAGCCCTGAACTCTTATTAACGCGATATATTGCCACCAGCAAAGATAAGTATTTTATTTTGCTGGTGAGGCAATTTAATCAGCCGATTTATCATTATTTGTTGAGCCAGTCTGACAAAGAAATGGCTGAAGATATCATTCAGTCAATGTGGTTAAAAATCATCAATATTAAAGAAACACAGCAAGCGCATAATAATGTGAAAAGTTGGTTGTTTACGGTTGCTCGCAATACTTTAATAGATGAATTGCGAAGACAAAATCGTTGGAAAACTGAATCATTCGACGAACACGATGTTTCGTCAGAAGTGTCAGTTTTATTTCCAACGATTAACTGTACATTAGAGCAAGCATCGGAGAGGAGAGATCGATTAGCCCTTTTTAATGAAGCGATAACTTTATTGCCTTTTTATCAGCGTGAAGCTTTTATTTTTCAACAAGAAGGCTTTTCCGTGTTACAAACGGCTGAATTAACCGATGAAAGTTTTGAAACCATTAAAAGTCGTTTGCGTTATGCCAGAGCCCACATTAAAAATTTCTTGGAAAATAAATCATGAAACACGAAGGTAGTGATAGAGAAATAGATTCACTGTATCAACAAAGAAAACAGCAAATAGTCGCCCCAGAGATTATTTCTTCGACGCTTAAAAAAGGAAAGAAACCTCAATATACCATCGTACAATTACTGAGCATATTGTTTTTTGGTAGTGCTGCTTCATTTGGGATTTTAGCGGTGATCAGCCATTTTTCTACTCACTCTAAAATGCCTCATAATCAAACATCGCAAATTGCGTTGAACATTGTTGATCTTAAGTCTGAAAACATAACACCCGTTGATAAAGTTGTTACTATTGTTATACCGCCATTAGTACCTAAAAAACCTTATATAGCACCTATTCGTGCTAATCATAAACAAGTCCTCGGCATAAATGAATTACCTAATGCGCTGCCATTTTCTTTCCCTATAGATGTGATTACGGTTTCAATTAATCCAAGCGTAAAACAACCTGCATTATCTTTAGTGCCTATTTATCAGGAACAACCAAAATATTCTCAAAAAGCGATCAGAGCCCAACAATCTGGCACAGTTAAGTTGGCTTATATAATTTCACCTCAAGGCAATGTATCTAGCATTAGCACGGTAGCATCGAATGCAAATCGAGAATTAAATTTGTCGGCTAAAAAAGCGTTATCAAAATGGCGTTATCGAGCGGGAGAATACAATAAAGAAGGCTATGAAATTATTTTTGACTTTACATTGGAAAAGAAAAAATAACTTTATGTAAAGTAATATGAACTTATTGGGTAACTTGTACTCCTAATATATGAGTGTTTATTTCCCTTAGTGTTTTTTTATAAAGCGTTTCTTGAATTCAAGAAACGCCTTTTTTTTACATTTTTTTCAACCTTCTCGTTATAGTAAGCCTATTAATGACCAAAAAAAGCGAGTGCTTCGACCTTGTTGTTTACTCTTCAATCTATTGTCATTTTAATCTTTATAGATCGGTGGCTTTACTGTATCCCCTATCACTTATTATATGTCAGCGCGTAAACTGACCAATGCTGAAGCTTATACCACGCTGTTAACGATAAATTTGAATATCGCATTGTTGTTTTAAAGTTCTGATTTTATTTGAAAGTAAATTCATCCTCTAAGGCTCTTAGGGGGAGAGCTCTTATGTAATACTATACCAGTTGATCAGATCTTGCTGTGTATCTATATCTCTTTCAGCATGTTGAATACTTACCGTTTGAAGATTTACTTTATTCGCATACAAAATAGGCTTAGCACCTTTATCACCCTTCAAGTGTAATAGAGCAGCAAAATAAGTTGAAGGAAAAATAGCAGGTGGCATAAATTCTTGTCCCGCTTTGGCACAAACTAACTTATTGGGTAAAGCTAAAGACTGTTTTATTAATGAGACATAGTCATCAGCAGTCAACGCGACTTGATCAGCCAATGCGATTAAAATATGACTGGGGTTATTTTCATTATCATGTGCACCAGTGAGCATATGTTCAACAGATTGGGAAATGGTGTGGCCTAAACCTAAGTGAGCATCTTCACAATAATCAAAGAGATGTTGGATATCTTCATTCTCATGTTCACTGAAGAATGTGGTGATTTGTGAATGATAACGGCCAGTGGCAATTCGAATGTTTTTTTTATTTATATTCAGCTCCATAAGTGCCACAGATATTTGATGAAAAGCATGCTCAATGAGTGTGATTGAAGTTTCTTGCTGTTGCACTGTTGCTAAGAGTTTGATGCCGTTAAATCGTTCACTTTTGCCTGCAGCTAGCAGGATTACTTTTAAGTTATAGTCCTGTTTTTTCATACGCTATTTTTCTAATACTTTTTTTTCTAGAACGCCGCTAATTGATCGTGCACTTTTTTTGAATAGGCTGGCATGGCATTCTGCAAGTATCGAAAGCGCAATGCTCTCAGGTAATGTTCCGCCAATCTCAAGACCTGCAGGCCCTGAAAATGTAAACGCTAAAGATTTTTCTTCAACTTCTGCTTGACTGATAACTTGTTGTCTTCTGTTGTTCGGCCCCAATAAGGCGAGGTATTTAATTTTCGTTTCAGCTAAAGCCTTTAAAGCTTGTGCATCAATCGCAACACTATGGCTCATCAATATTGCAGCGTTCACATCTTTTTCTGCAACAAAGTCCGTTAGCACATTAGCCTCACCTTTTATAATATGATTCACATTTGAAAAATATTCTTTTCGGGCGTTTGCAGGGCGTGGATCCCACAAAGAAACTTTCCAGCCTAACTGCTGAGCCATGTTAGCTAAAGGGCGAGCGTCAATACCTCCACCAATAACGAGCAAATGAGGCTCAGGCACAATCGGAGTGGCAAGCCAGTCAGTTTCGCCAGTAGTCTTGTTGTTAAGTGGAGAGGATAACAATGAGGCCGTTTCAGCAATATCGCTCACAGTCGCTGCTTCAAAATATGCTTGCGC
>JASDWX010000111.1:0-7329 GCA_041890515.1 Alteromonadaceae bacterium | reverse complement strand
ATGAGGCCGTTTCAGCAATATCGCTCACAGTCGCTGCTTCAAAATATGCTTGCGCTAATGATAAGTAGTTATTGTGGCTGCTTATTTGCTGCAACATAATATAGATAGTGCCACCACAGCCAATACCGAGATGAAAAGACAAATCATCTTCATCTGAACCGTCGTAACACACCAACATTGGTTTACCTGTTTGTATAACTTTTCGCGCATTAACGCCAATGTCGGACTCTAAACAACCGCCACTTAACATACCTAATTGATGGCCTTGACTACTAAAGAACATCATAGCGCCTGGTTTTCGATAACAAGGACCTTGAGTGTTGTAAATAGTCGCAAGTACCCAATCAAGACTATCTCTTTTAGGATACCATTGAGCTAATAAATGTGAGAGATGATTGCTCATAAGACATACTTCCTTATGAGCAAACGTTGTTGTTGATTAAACTTTTCACAACGATATAAAACCATTAATACGACTGCTTTCATTAAATTCTTATACTTACACTGATAAAGGTTTAAAAGGTAAATCTCTATATCGCTTACCCGAAGCGGCAAAGACTGCATTACTTAATGCTGGCGCAAAAGGAGCAACACCTGGTTCGCCTAACCCTGTTGGGCTCTCATCTGAATCAGGTATATGAACACGAACATTTGGCATGTCTGAAATACGCATAACCGGATAATCATGGAAATTAGAGTTAACCACTGCGCCACCTCTAAAGGTGACCTCTGTGCTTAAGGCTAAAGACATACCCATTACAACCGCGCCTTCCATTTGTGCTGTCGCGCCATCAAGGTTAAGCACTTGTCCACAATCTATAACACAGTCAACATTCAATACGTTAATATCATCTCCTTTGACTTCAACATGCACAGCCATGGCAACAAAACTTTGGAAACTATAATGTACCGCTAAACCAATACCTTGCCCTTTAGGTAAGTTTTGACGTTTGTCCCAACCAGATTTATTAGCAGCGATGGCCAAAGTGTCTTTTGCTCGTTTGATTTGAGCTTGCTGATCTTTGTTCTTATTGTTGTCAAAGAGTTGATTAACAAAAGACAAATGATCTTTGCCAGCTTTATAAGCCAATTCATCGGCAAATGTACCAAAAGCAAAACCATAGAAAATAGCATAAACGGCGCGATACCAACCAATTCGAGTATGTGCTTTTGCGTCGCCAGATTCAACGCGCATGTTTTCCACACCAAATAAGTGATTGGTAACATCGCCTAAACTGTTCGCTGGCGTTCTAATCAATGAAGGATCAAACAATGTTGAAATTGAAGGAAATGCGGCGCGATGCAACCAGCCAGTCACGTTTCCATTTTCGTCCATTGATGCTTCAATGTGTTGAGCGTTTATCGAGTGGTAGTAACCGGTACGCATATCTTCTTCACGGGTCCAGATAAGCTGAATTGGCGCACCTGTTTTTTGTGAGATAACCGCAGCTTCGTGTACATAATCACACTTAAACTTACGGCCAAAAGCACCGCCAGCCATGGCTACATGAACAACAATCTCTTTAGGCTCACGTTTAAGATATTGGCCTAATACTTTCTGAATATCTGCCGGACTTTGTGTTGATGCCCAAACTTCACAAGAATCTTTTTGAACCCATACGACACTTGCATTAGGCTCCATAGGCGCATGTGAAAGATGACCACCGGTATAAGTTGCTGACATTTTATGTTTTGCTTCGCCAAATGCTTTATTTAGATCACCACGTTCAGAAGCTAATGTTGCTGGTTTTTCTACATTTTTGACGAGTTGTTGTTTGTATTCTTTAGTGTCGTAACTGGCGTTTTCGCCTAAATCCCATTCTATTTTTAACTGTTTTACTGCTTGTTGAGCTGTCCAGCTGTTGTTAGCCACTACAGCGACACCGCCAATGGAGCCAAACGGTATAGCAAAACGTGGAATTTCGATAACGTCGCTCACACCTTTCATTTTCAGTGCATCAGTTTTATCGAGACTTTTAAGCGCGCCGCCTAAAACAGGACAATGAACAATAGCCGCATATTTCAAGCCGGGGATTTTGGTATCTACACCATAAATGCGTTTACCTACCACAACTTCCTCTTGATCATGTCGAGGTAATTCTTTACCAATATATTTAAAGTCAGCTTTCTTTTTTAGCGTAGGTTTGTCAGGAACAGGCATATTGGCAGCAATACTCGCTAATTCACCGTAACCCAATTTTTGATTATTCGTTTTATTGATTACAAAATGAGACTCAGCAAAACAGTTATCTGGAGATGTTTTCCATACTTTTGCAGCAGCGGTAATTAACATCGCTTTGGCTGTAGCGCCTGCTTCACGCATCGGTTGGAACATTACGCGAATACTTGCTGAACCACCGGTTGCTTGAGGGCCATACTTTTCGTCGCCATCGCCTTGTTTTACGGTAACGCGAGCCCAATCAGCTTCCATTTCATCGGCTACGGCAGAAGGCAAGGCAGTACTAATACCTTGTCCCATTTCGCAGCGACCGCAATATATAATGGTATCGCCATTATCATCAATTTGAATAAAAGCATTCAGCTCTTCACCACTATCTTTCATAATGCCTTTTGCGGCTAAAGCATTCATAGGTAAGGCGACACCAATAACTAATCCACCCGTGGCAACCCCCGCAGTTTTTAAAAAGCTTCGACGACTTATGTTTGAAATGCTCATGCTAAACCTCCTTGCTTAACGTGTCAGCCGCTTCAACTATCGCTTTTTTAATACGCTGGTATGTACCGCAACGGCATATGTTGCCTTGCATCGCCGTGTCAATTTCTTCTTCGCTCGGTGAAGCGTTAACGGCTAATAAGCTGGCAGCATTCATTATTTGTCCAGCCTGACAGTATCCACATTGAGGCACATTATTGTTCAACCATGCTTTTTGTAGCGGGTGGTCACCCTTTTCAGATAGCCCCTCAATAGTCGTTATTTTTTTATCAACGAGTGCACTCATTGGAGTAACACATGAACGGATAGCTTGTCCATCAACGTGAACGGTACACGCTCCACACAAACCACTACCGCAACCGAATTTTGTACCGGTGAACTCGAGCTGATCGCGAAGAAACCAAAGTAATGGCATATTGCCATCTACATCAATTGCATGTTCTTTTCCATTGATAATTATTGACTGTTTCATAAGTGCTATCCCTTTTTTGTGTAATCATAGATTAGCCTTATATTTTGCATTACACAAAAGTAAAATCGGCAAACAATCATATATTTACGATCAAGCACAGGTTGACCTTATAGAAGAGAGAAAAGGAAAAGCTTTCCCGTGTTTTATGTGTAATATTTACTATAGAGGTGGAGTTGTATTTATGAGCTGATGCAGCTAATTATGTGAATTTTATTTATTGGAATACGGAATAAGTAGGTTATAACATAGGTGTGTTAACGCTTATAAATATTAAAATTTTGGAAATATTTGATTTCTTCCAGCATTTTTTGCTTGATACAGATGCTTATCTGCATTATTGATTGCTTCATCAATTGTTTGATTATCTTTTAATTGCTCAATGCCCATGCTTACTTTTATACTAATTAGTTTATTTTCATAACTCACTAGATGATCCTGCAATTTTTCGTGGATTTTTTCTGCAAAAATGTTGGCACTTTTTGCTTTAGTTTGAGGTAAAATAAATAAAAATTCTTCACCACCCCAACGTGCGAGACAATCTTGCTCTCTCATTATTTTTGTAAGTATATCTGCCAACTCAATTAAAACCGCATCGCCGGCATTGTGTCCGAATTTGTCGTTAATTTTTTTAAAATAATCTATATCACATAAGATGATAGACAAGGGATCTTTACTGCGCAACATGCGTGCTTGTTCCCGCTTCAAAATAGAAAGCGCATCACGACGGTTAGATAATTGAGTTAAAGGGTCTAAATGCGCTAAGCGTAGGTATTTTTCACTTAATGCTAATGCTTGCTTATAAGATTTCTCTCTTGAATGTTCATATAATGCAGAAATAAAGGTAACGGTTAAGAAGGAGTATAATAAACGTAATTTAAATTCAGTGCTGTAGGTAGCATGGGCAATTAACTCTGCCGGAATAAGCATAATGGTGATGGTAATTGTTACGAATATTGCTATATCAATAAGTCCACGTGTTAAACCTTGAATAAATAATGCAACAGGTGCAACAATAAATATCCATAAAGGCCCTGTATTCTCTACGCCACCCGTGTATGTAATATAAAACATTAATATGTAGAGTAAATATAAAACAATGATAGAAATTAATTTTCTATTATTGAATTTTTTATAGGCATAATACCCTACAAAAAAAATAAAACTTGAGATGAGTAAAATCGTGGCTAAAACAAAATTGTTGTTAAATAGCGCAATAATCCCCATAACAGCCGTAATCGACATACCTACTAATGCAAATAACGAAATTACATGAGTTTGTTGAAATTCATCATTATCAAGATGGCTTATTTTAGATTGTTGTCGCAAAAAAATTCCTTATTTCGCGTTTAATAATTGATCCGCATAATAAATAACCATAACAGCTTTTATATTAGTCTAGAACCCTCAATTTTAGATATTTATCAAAAATGAGGCGCAGGTATGGTTATTTTACTAATTTTTGTAAACTCTCTGTTAATTCAACAACATTGATTGGTTTAGTGAAGTGTTTATCAAAACCTAGCGCTCGTGCCTTCTCTTTACTGCGCGTATCAACATCAGCAGTTAACGCAAAAATAGGTAAATTTTTAAATTCTGGTATCGATCTGATTTTCTTTGTTGCTTCATAACCGTCTAATACTGGCATTTGGCAGTCCATCAGTATCACATCGAAATATTCTTTCTTTACATAATCAATGGCCAGTTGACCGTTCTCAACAATAATGGCATTAATACCCAAATTCTTTAAAATAATATCAATTAACTTTTGGTTAATTCTATTATCTTCAGCTACCAGCACTTTTAAGGTAGAAATATTTCCTGTATATTTTTCTTTTATTTTAGGAACTTTTAGCTTAGGTGTTGCAATAGGTAAGTGGCAACTAAACGTAAACGTTGACCCTACACTAGGAGTGCTGATCACAGAAATATCGGCATTCATCAATAAACTTAATTCTTTAGAGATTGACAAACCAAGTCCTGTACCTCCGAAATCTCTTGATGTTGACGCATCGGCTTGAGTGAATGGGGTGAATAAAGCAGAAAATTTTTCTTTTGAAACACCAATACCCGTATCTTTTATTTGAAGTTGAATATAAGCCTCATCACCCTTTTTTTTCAATAAATTGGCGATTAAAGTAACACTGCCTTGTGCAGTAAATTTAATGGCATTTCCGCATAAATTTATTAAAATTTGTTCAATACGTGCTTGATCTCCTTTAACAAACATAGGCTCTGGTAAGTTATCACCGAGGCTCCAATTTAATTGCTTTTTAGACGCTTCAGCTTCAAACAAACTATAAATTCTTGTTAATACTAAATGGAAATCAAAGACATCATGGTTTAACACTAATTTTTGAGATTCAATTTTTGATATATCAAGAATATCATTCACTATATGTAGTAATAAATCTGATGATATTGCTATATTGTTAAGATAAGATTTAATCTCATCTATATTTGTTGATTGTTGAGCTAGATTAGAAAACCCGACTACGGAGTTCATTGGTGTACGAATTTCATGACTCATATTTGCTAAAAATTGGCTTTTTGCTTTATTCGCATAATTGGCTTCTTTCATTGCCTCTTTTAAAGATTCAGTGCGTTGTTCTACAAGTACATCCAGTGCAAATTGACGATTCTTCAATAATAATAAGGAAGTAATAATGGCAATAACAATGACGAAAAGTAATACATATAAAATTAAAAAGTCTGCTTTCTGCTGTCTGGCCACATAAGATTGGTTAGCAAGTAAATTAATATTCCATTGCTGTCCGGCAACATGAAATTTATCAGTAAAATGGTCTGACTCGTTATGCAAAGTCAGAGCAGAACTGTTTTTAGTATTAGCATAAAAGGGTGCTTGAGCGCCTTGTTCAAAAAATTCAAAATAAAATAAATTTTTCTGTTGCTCAGTAAATGCGCTTGCTAATATTTTTTCTAATAAGAAAACTGCTGTTGCAAAGCCTTTTAAATGCTTAGTGGTTTCTTCGTTTGAGTGAAGCTTTTCAAATACGGGCACAAACAGCAAAAAAGCAGGCTCAGGCTTCGCAGATTGTACTAATTGAATAATGGGTGTTGCTTTTGATTGATAACTTTTTATCGCACTTTTAAGCGTCTCTTTACGAGAGGCGTTTGAATATATATTAAAGCCAATCGCTTTTTCATTACCCTTTTCTGGACTAATGATTTTCACATAAACAATTGGGTCATTAATTGCTAATGGGTCTCCTTTTATTGATACATCTCTTGAGTGAATTTCAACTAATCCTTCGTTATGAATAGTTTTATGTTTTTGATGAATGATTGGATTCCATGACATCGCTTTAATTGCGATTGTATTTTGACTAATACTCTTTACAAAATGGTTAAAATCATCGTTAGTGACCATTGGATTTTTTTGAATGAAATTTGCTAAACCTTTTAACTGGTCAATATTGCGATAAATATTACGATGAATACTGTTTTCTATGACACGGGCTTCTTTTTTTACAAATTCAAGTGAATTGGTTTTTGAAGCGGAAATAAAAAATTGAGTCATTAAAATAGTGATAATGAATAGTAGGGAAATAGAGCTTAGTATTATAATGAATGTTTTTCTTTGATGGTTTTTTAAACGCTTAAAGTTAAATAAACTCAAGAAAAATGGAACAACTAATAATATGCCTAAGGTATCTCCAAGCCACCAATAAATGACATTCAATTGATAATCATAAACAGGGTAAGATGTATTAAATATACTTAAAGAATATACCCCAATGTTCGAGGAAATAAGGCTAACTATTATGCCGACAATGATGATGAAATAAAGTGTTTTGGTATTTTCCGATTGTTCAAATGGATTCCCTAACCAGTATTTTAAAATACTAGCGCCTACGATACCTTGCAACATAACACCAAAAGCAATTAACCCATTTTGAAGCGCATAAGAAGAAAAAAACTGAGCGTATTCAAATTGAGGATCAATAGAAAAGTTGAATGCAAATGAAGCTAAAAATAAAAATGGAAAGAATCTCCACCAAAATAGATAACACCCAATAAGGCCTATACCTGCTGGCAACCATATAGGCATGACTTGGCTTTGAAAAGAGAGACTTGAAAGTAAGTGTCCCAAAAGTATATAACTTAAAAATAGGCTATGTTCCCGCTAAGTGTTGTTGAGCTTTGAACAGGTTGTTTTTATTAG
>JASDWX010000110.1:5655-11700 GCA_041890515.1 Alteromonadaceae bacterium | reverse complement strand
CCCTTGAGCTGGTTGATCAGAGCCAAACATTGTTAAAGAAGTTACGCCGATATACTCCCTCAGATCAAAAGCTCCGATCTTATTTTGAAAATGTTGATAATTACTTGAGTTGGTACACTGAGCAGTCATTTCTTAATTTGTTGTCTAATGGACCTAAGAGCTCAGATAAGGCGGAATCACGAGAGGTTTTGTTTGAGCTATGTCGTCAAGAAAATAACTACAGAACTGAACAACAATATAATTCAAAAATTACATTGTCGGACCCAAACCGCATTACGAATAAGATGCGTCTGTTGCAGCGTTTGAGTGAATTTGGTGTTGTATTTAAAAGAACAACACATGATTTGGATGCTAATTTACGACGTTTAGTACGTGGAGGTATTACCGCTGTAATTATGGCGTTTGTGATGTCTATTGTACTAAACGCGCGTTCAGCTTTTACAGAAGTTACTTTGGTGTTGATTGCATCTTTAGGGGCTATATATGGCATCCGAGAAATTTTCAAGGATGATTTGACTCGTTTGATTTGGAGAAAAATTCAACGTGGTCGCCCAAAATGGCAGCATATTTTTACTGATAGTTTGTCAAAAAACAAAATGTCTGTACAAACGTTATGGCTCGAATATATAAAAAATAAAGATCTACCTGATATCGTGAATAAGCACTTTCAAAAACGTCGTCAACAGAATAAACAAGCCGCTCAGTTACTTCACTTTCGTTGTGATTCAAAAATTATAGCAAAAGAATTTATGCCGGGTTTTAAAGAGATACAACACCAAATATTTTTTAACTTAACGCCATTCGCTCGTTTTATGAAAAAAGGAGAAGGGCGGCTGTATGCACTTGATGGCAGTAAAATATCTAACCAGGGTGTTGAACGACGATATCAAATCAATTTAGCGGTAGTGCAAGAGCAAAAAATAGCAGGGAGTAAAACGCAACAATATATACAGCGTTTTAAAATAACAATGAATCGTTCTAAAATTATTAATATTGAAGGTATGAAATCAGAACAAAATTACTAAGTAATTCACTTTTGTTATAATTTTACTGCTCACTGAAAAAATAACTTTCAGATCAGTAAGTTATCTTACAAACTATAAGCTAATTAATAGAAACCGTAACAACCCTGGTTACTTCCGCTTAATTTATCAAAAATTTCACCTATAGTGATAATGTTCAATACAATATAGCGTCACAAACCAATATTCCATCTTACGATGAGCGTTATTATTTATCATAAAAACGGGTGATATTTGCTCAAAACGCTTGTAAAAAAATTATGATTATATTTACATAATACGACAGCCTAAACCACATCATCCTAGTTTTAATCGCGTCTTTTCATTTATACCCTCTTTACAATAATGAGCTTGACTGTTCAAAGGCTCTCCCATTAGAAATGAATAGGAGGCTGGGAAAAGATCTTTAGCACTAAGGAGCTAATAGTGGATATAAGAGTTGGAGAAGATAGATTAGCACTAACATCAAAATATTAGCAAATAAAATTAACGCACCAACGCCATATTTTATTGGTCAGTGACTTAATAAACAGCCAGTAGCTAACATCAAAATGCGCACTAAGGGTAAATTAGTGCGAATATTTAGGGCTTTATTTGTGGAGGCTGAACGATCAATGCTTTTAAGATAACGCTACATTTAAATGCTTTAAGGGTAACTCGGTTTTATAGCAGATTTGTTTTAGTGAAAAGCTGCTTTTTATAAGGCTAATGCTTTTCATTTCAGTGACTTTATCTAAAAATATTTGATAACTAATGAGATCAGGCACTGCCACTCGAATAAGGTAATCAAAATCGCCCGCCATTAAATAACACTCCATAACTTCAGGAAACTGTCCTATGTTATTTTCAAAAACTTCGAGGTTTTTCTTTTCTTGTCTACTTAATGTTATTTGAATAAAAACATTTACGGGTAAACCAACAGCTTTTGGATCTAATAACGTTACTTTACCACGAAAAAATCCTGCTTTTTCTAGTAATTTTACACGCCTAGAACAAGGAGAGGGTGATAGAGATATCTTGTCAGCCAATTCTAAATTAGAAATACCACCATCAAGTTGTAATGCCATTAATATCTGGATGTCAATTTTGTCAAGAGTGAAATCAAGCATAGAGTGTCACGTCCTTTGTTTTTAATTAATCACTTAATATTGATGATAATAATCAAATTAGTATTGATAATTGGTTTTTTTATCTAATTATTTATTATTTAAGGTGTTATTTTGGCATGATTACTTAACTGTTGTCATGCTATATTTTGTATAGAAGTTAACCCTTTTATTTTAGTTGACGACGGATTTTTATCTGACTCACCTTTATTAGACATAGATAGTAAGAGTAGTAATGTTGTGTTGAGTTAATTATCACCGTTCGTTTATTTGTCATGCACCGGTGGTAAATCGAGATGATGGTTTGCTTTTATCAATAGCTATTTCATTGTTAAAAAATGAAATAAACACGTGTTAAAGGAAAAAAATGATTATAAAAATAAAATCACTCAGTCCCAGAAAACGTCAATGTTGTCCTGAGGAATTCAGTTTTGGTGTGACATTTTCTGATCATATGTTTACCCAAAACTTTGAAAAAGATAAAGGGTGGCATGATGCATTGATTAGTCCTTACCATAACTTGACACTTGCTCCTTCAGCAGCTGTTTTTCATTATAGTCAAGAAATATTTGAAGGTCTCAAGGCTTATCGTAAACCCTGTGGCGGTATTAATTTATTTCGACCTGAAGAAAATGTTAAACGCTTTAATCGCTCAGCTAAGCGTATGGTTATGCCTGAAGTTGATGAGAACTTTCATCTTGAGGCAATTAAAGCATTAGTTTATCTTGATCAAGATTGGGTGCCTGAACAGGAAGGCTCCTCTTTATATATCCGTCCAACTATGATTGCTACTAGCCCTAAACTTGGCCTTGGCGCTAGTTCTAGTTATACACATTTTATTATTGCTGGCCCTGCAGGCTCATATTTCAAAGAAGGGTTAAGCCCTATTTCTGTTTATGTGGCCGATGAGTATCGTCGCGCAGTTAAAGGTGGTGTCGGTGAAGCTAAAACAGGGGGGAATTATGCAGCAAGCCTTTATGCCTCTGAAAACGTTATTAAGTTAGGTTACTCACAAGTCTTATGGTTAGACGGCATTGAAGGTCGATTTATCGAAGAAGTAGGTGCTATGAACATATGTTTTGTTTATGAAGGTAAGCACATACGCACGCCCTCGCTTAGCGGCAGTATTTTGCCAGGAATTACTCGTGATTCCATTTTGAAACTGGCTCCAACATTAGGCTATGAGATATCTGAACAGCGTTTAGATATTGAACAAATATTAGCTGATATTGATAGTGGGAAAATTACCGAAATTTTTGGCTGTGGTACAGCAGCAGTAATCTCTCCTGTGGGTAAACTTAGTTTTAAAGGCAAAGAGTATATTATTAATAACAATCAAACGGGTTCGGTTTCGAAGCATTTATATAATGAATTAACGGGGATTCAATATGGTACCCGTGAAGATAAATTTGGTTGGATCCGGTCGGTTTAATTAAAAACGTACTCAATAGTTTGGATGATATTCAACTGTACAGTATTAATTGTTCAAGCATTACTGGAAAAAAATATGAACTCACAGGAAAAAGGTAGCAACAAGAATAACGATTTAATAAGTACCAAAAGAGAATGTTTTAGCTCCCGATTAGGCTTTATTTTAGCCGCAGCTGGGTATTGGTAATTTGGTAGGCTTCCCAGTTAATGCAGCAAAGAATGGTGGTGGAGCATTTTTAATTATTTATGCATTCTTTATCGTCGTTATCTGTTTACCTATAATGGCGGCTGAATTAGTAATGGGTCGCAAAACAGAAAAAGGCCCCGTTGGTGCCTTATCAAATCAACAACCAATGTGGCGAGCCGCAGGACTAATTAGAGTTATCACGCCATTTATGATCGGGGTATTTTATACCGTGATCAGTGTTTGGAACCTTGGCTATTTAATCATGGCTGCAGTTGGATAATTAAACTATTTAGCTGCAGATGGCACCTTTGGTGAGTTTATCAATAGTCCTTATATATTTGTTGCACTAATAGCTGTTGCCGCTATTATTTATGGGATCTTAAGGCTAGGAGTTCAAAAAGGAATTGAGCAGGTTTCAAAATTTTTGATGCCAGCGTTATTTTTTATGTTACTGGCATTGGTTGCCTTTGTGTTAACCCTAGACAATGCTAATGCCGGTATTGCTTTTTATGTAATCCCTGATGTTGATAAAATAACAGCCTCTGTGGTTAATGGTGCATTGTCTCAAGCTTTTTTTTCGTTGTCTTTAGGGATGGGGATTTTAATTACATACGGTTCATATCTGTCTAAAGAAACCGATATCGTCGGCTCTGCAAAATTTATTGCGCTGGCTGATAGCAGTGTCGCTTTTATTGCGGGTTTACTGATTTTATCGGCTATCTTCTCGTTCAATCCAGAGGTAAATCCAGCAGAGCTTAGCAATTCATCGGTCAGCCTCATCTTTGTATTATTACCCAAAATATTTTTGGCGCTGCAAACATCCATCGGCTTTATTAGCGCCAGTATAGTCGCAACGTTGTTTTTCTTATTGGTGTTTTTCGCAGCGATAACGTCATTGGTTTCAATCATTGAAGTACCCGTTGCCTTTTTAATTGATGAAAAGAAGCACAGTCGTAAGAAAGCCCTTTCAACTATAGCTATATATGGTGGTTTCTTAACCATACTGTGTGCCTTATCATTTGGCATGGTGAGTCTATTTACCGAATTTGTTAGTTATGGCGGCACAACCAAGTCATTTTTCGATATCATAATGGATTTATTTTACGACACTGTATTGCCACTAAATGGTTTGTTGGTTTGTCTATTTGTCAGCTATCGCTGGAAAACGCATTCACTTAATCATGAGCTGAGTGTTGGTAATGACGGGTTCGAGGGGTCGTTAATGCAAAAATATATTAATTTTTCATTGGGCACATTTATCCCTATAGTGTTATTAGCCATATTCTTAAACACCGTTGCTCAAAAATACTTTGCGATTTCGCTGTTTGGATTTTGACCTCTCGCTCCACTGCGCCTTGGGGGAAAGTTTTTAATGTCAGATATTAGTGAGCAGTTGACCTTAAAAGTAGGCAGTAGCTAATGTCTACATTGCGTAGCACAATGTCACCAATTTAATGTTAAAGCCTTCTTAGCAAGTGGGAAATATAGTGATATCGTTGATTTTATTTGTACCGAGAAGTCTCTTCAATGATGTAGAAAAGATAAAATATCGACCGAATCACTACGTTTACGATGAGTTCGAGTTGACCTACCATCAGATGATCCAGAGGTTTTGCTTTCATCATTAACAGATCTATAAGCTTATCCTACTGCTCTTTTCGCTAATTTATATCATCAACGCTGGGGAGTTGAAGAAGATTATAAAGTATTGAAAAGTCGTCTCAATATTGTGAATTATTCTAGTATTTCTGTAGAAGGTATTTTACAAAATTTACACGCTAAGCTATTGACCAAAAAACTTTTAGCTTCTGCGATCCATGATGCAAAATGAAAAATAAAGAAACCTAAAAACACTAGGCTCTACTAATCTAAAATCAACTTTACCTTTGCGATAAATCAGCTCAAAGATAATATAGTTTGCTTCACAATGAAGCTAGCTGAACTTGAGCTATATGAATTACTGATAAGTAAAATATCAAAGAGTTCAAGTATTATTCGACCCAATCGTAAGTTTGTTTGACAAGACCGGAGAAACAAGACAAATAAGTACCCAATGAATTATAAACGTATGTGTTAAATCCTTAAGTTAATGACATTGGTTCGCACTATGGCTGATCTAAGGCAAAGCAGTGATCCGCAATTACCGTCTTATCATCTTAACAGCATTCTACTTATTCAAGAGCTGCGGCAGAATTAATGACAGCGATGACAGGGTCGTCATATTTTCCCGGGGGGATGAGTGAATTTGAAGTCGTTGCTAATGATTTTTTAGTTTTTGAACAAGGACCCAGTGTCAACA
>JASDWX010000110.1:0-5645 GCA_041890515.1 Alteromonadaceae bacterium | reverse complement strand
GTGTCAACATGACCCTGCAATGGGCAACGTATCAAGATGCTGCTGACCAATGTAGTTTATCGCGTATTTGGGGAGGAATTCACCCTCCTGCAGATGATATTCCTGGTCGATTAATTGGTGAAACAAATTGGCAAAAATAGTTTTGAATTTGTGCAAGGTTATTTAAGTAAATAATCGCTGGCTCTCACTCTTGATCGCCAGCTTTTTTCGTTCACATTAAAATAATAAAAAAGAGAATAATGATAAATGTTAGCTATTCAAAAAAATATGAGTAAATCTTTTTATATGCTTTTGAGCTTGCCCGCGACAGCGATGGGTTTTGCTTTATCTGTTCAAATATCAGCCCTCAGCTGGATTTTAACCACGCAATACGGATTAGATATTCATGAAGTTGGTCTGGTTTGGGCAGCAGGGCCCATCACGGGAATTTTAGGGCAAGTTATTGTCGGAATTATCAGTGACAATGTTTGGTTTTGGAATGGCCGTCGTCGTCCGTTCATTCTGATTGGTAGAGTGTTAGCCGGTATGATGCTATTGGCTTTACCCAATATTGATATCGTTTCTTCAGCACTTGGAATATCAGGATTACTGGGTGTTGCGATCGCCGTTGCGTTGACCTTAGATTTATCCATTAATATTAGTTTTAATCCTACACGTGCCATTATCGCTGATGTAACACCCGAAGGAGAAACTCGCACTAAAGGTTATACCTGGATGCAAACAATATCAGGTTCTTTTGGTGTTGTGGCTTATGCTGTTGGCGCTACTTGGGGGAATTTTGTACTTATATATTTAGGCGCAGGACTCGTCTTTGTTCTATCGATATTTGCTCCCTTTTTTATTACTGAACCCAAAAAGTTGGTGGTTAGCCAAACGGATACTATTCAAGAAAAAGTCTCGTTCAAAATGGTATTGATGAATATCAAACCACTATGGGGTTTTATTGCTTACGATATTTATGCGATGGGTCTACAAATATCGGGTATAAAAACTGATCATTATTGGGCAGAAATTATTGCAGTAATCATTACTTTCTATTTTGTGATTATTACTTTATTTGCTAAAGAAAGTAGCACAGATAATAGTATAGGCTTTAGAAAGGTTTTAGTTGCGCATTCTTTCAGCTGGATTGGTGTGCAGACCATGTTTGTCTTTATCATCGCTTTTCTTCAAGATAAAATGTCAAGCTTGTCAGATGATGATCTAGGTAAAGTTATTGCGATGAGTTTTTTAATTCTGAGCGCAGTTTCAGCTTTACTCCCGGCATTTGTACTTGAACCTGTCGCTAAAAAAATTGGACGTGTAAAAACCCATACTTATTGTATTGCCAGTATGGCAATTGGCTATGGATTAGTTTCTGCTTTTGGCGATATAAAAGAAGTGTTTTACTTACTCATGGCGCTGTTAGGTCTTGGTTGGTCAGCAATAATTAGTTTACCGTTTGCTATTATGTCTGAAAAAGTCGAACAATCGCGGATGGGTCTCTATATGGGATTATTTAACTTGTCGGTAGTTTTACCGCAGTTGTTAGTGAGCTTAGCGATTGGGCTATTCATCAGTAAAGTTGCTGATAAAAGTGTAGTCTTCCAAATAAGTTGCGTAGCACTTGCTATTTCTGTGCTGGCTTGGACGAAAGTACAGGAACATTTAAAAGCCTAACTTTTATAAATATAAATGCTATAAATACAAACATTATCAAGATAAATGCCATAAAAAAGGAGTAAAAAAATGAGTGAATTAACTACTTATTTCTTGTTCTTTGTATCGTTTTCCTAACATAATTCAATCTTTATTTTTGTTTAATTATTAGCTTCCTATATACAAGTCCCCCTCATATAAATTATAAAATGTATAACGTGATACTTTAGGGATTTATATGAAGGCTTTTCAACACTTAGCAACAATGTTTTTATTTGTCATCGCTTTGAATGTTAATGCAGAAATTAACGAAAGCACCACCATTAACGATATCCATCAGCAAATGCAAAATAAACAATTAACCAGCGAACAACTGGTGAAATTCTATTTACAGCGTATTGCCAAATTTGATGATAAAGGGATGACGTTAAATTCAGTTGTTCAGCTAAATAAAAATGCGCTAAAGCAAGCCCAAGCACTTGATCGTTACTTTATTAAAAAAGGTTTTAAAGGCCGTTTGCATGGCATTCCAATTCTTCTAAAAGATAATATCGACACTACCGACGGTATGGCAAATACAGCTGGTTCAGTGGCATTAGCGAAAAACTTCCCCAATAATGATGCTTTTTTGGTTAAGCAACTAAAAGAGGCGGGCGCTATTATTTTAGGCAAAACAAACTTAAGTGAATGGGCAAACTTTCGTTCCACCGCTTCGTCAAGTGGTTGGAGCGGCCTGTATGGTCAAAGTAAAAACCCTTATGATATGACAACAAGTCCTTGTGGTTCTAGCTCAGGCTCAGGCATTGCGGCAGCAGCAAACTTTGCAACGGTAACAATTGGTACTGAAACTGATGGATCTGTTACTTGTCCTTCTGCTATTAACGGTATTGTGGGTATTAAGCCAACATTAGGCACAGTGAGTCGTGACGGTATTATCCCTATTGCTCACAGTCAAGATACGGCAGGGCCAATGGCGAGAAATGTTACTGATGCGGTTATTCTTTTATCGGCAATGGTAAAAGCAGACAAAAATGATCAAGACGTTGTATCTTCAAATATTAACTATTTATCGCACTTAAAACTGGATGGTGTAAAAGGTAAACGTATCGGTATTGCAAGAAATATAATGGGTTATCATAAAGGTTTAGATAAGGTTTTTAGCCAAGCAGTAAAGGATCTTAAAGCGCAAGGTGCGATCATTGTTGATGATGTTAACTTTGAAAAAAAAGACCAGTGGAGTGATGCTGAATTTGAAGTACTGCTTTATGAATTTAAAGATGAGCTTAATAAATATCTCTCAAAAACGGTTGATGGTATACCTAAATCACTGAGTGAATTGATCGCATTCAACAAGAAGCATGCTGATATCGAAATGCAATATTTTGGGCAAGAAATATTTTTGATGGCACAAGCTAAAGGAGGTATTACCGACAAGGTTTATCTTGATGCGCTTGCTAAAGCTAAACGATTAACGCAAAAGGAAGGTATTGATGCGTTACTTGAAGAGCATCAACTCGATTTAATTATTGCACCAACCACTGGCCCCGCGTGGAAAACTGATTGGGTGAATGGTGATCATTACCTAGGCGCTGCTTCGTCTGCTGCCGCTATATCAGGTTATCCGCATATAACCGTACCAATGGGCTATGTTCATGGATTACCTGTGGGGTTATCGCTATTTTCTGGCAAGTTACAAGAAGGCATTTTGATTGAGACCGCTTTTGGTTATGAACAAGCGACTAAACATCGAGTACCTCCAGAGTTATATTAACATTATATTACTCGATTAATTATATAGCTTGATGAATTAAATAACGTTAAAGCACGGTCTATAAGTTTCAAGCCATTTATTTTATTAATACAGAGTTAAAAATTATATGAGTCATGTAACAAAATCAATATTCGTCACATCAGTACTTGTGGTGTTGCTATCACTAACATTATTTTCATCACTGTCTTTTGCAAAGTCAGTTTCAATTAATGTGGGTCCATCAGTGGGTGATAAAGCACCTTCGTTAACCGTTATAGATAAAAATAAAACAGCGGTGAATATCGATGACTTAACGGCAGAGAAAGGGTTAATTATACTTTTTTTCCGTTCTGCTGATTGGTGTCCATTTTGTAAAAAACACTTAGTTGAATTACAGGGGTATGCTGATAAATTTAAAGCACTTGGTTATGGTATAGCAGCTATATCGTACGATAATACTGAAATTTTGAACAGTTTCATTCAGGCTCATAATCTAACTTATCCACTATTATCAGACCAGTCTGCAGCAACGGTAAAAGCTTACGGAGTGCTAAACAAGGATTATAAAATAGGTGACGATAACTATGGTATTCCTTATCCGGGTGTTGTCATTATTAACCCCGCTGGAAAGATTGATCATAAATACTTCTTTAAGGGCTATCGTAAGCGTGTAAAATTTGTTGAGTTATATGAACAGTTAAACGCAGTTAAAAAAGTTTAATAGCCAAAGGTTTTATCTTAAATGCTATTTTACGTTTAAAAGAAAACATTGAACACTCGATGTTTTCTTTAATTTGATAGCGATTTGATATAACTTGACGAATTAGTCAGGATTTTTTAATAAAAGAGTTTACTTTCATATTACACATGTATATAGTTCTTTGGTTATTTATTCCCCTCTCGTTTATTTAACAGATTATCCATTGAGATAATCACTGTTTTGTCTTTCCCTTTCACAGTCAGTCATCACTCAAATTATTAAGCCCAAATTGTTGTCTGAGTTTATCAAGATTTTTTGATCCTCTTGATAAGATATTTATAAATATCTAACGTTTTCACACAGTAATATGGCTTTTATTATTCATGCGCACAAGCGCTAATTAAAGAGTTTTATTATGTCTTATACATATAAAGGAACGATTTATTCAATTAAATCACCTATTAATTCCATTTCAGTGAACAAGCACAATGTTGTTGTTAACGACCAAAATGGTTCAAAGTTAATCAAGTTTTGCAATATAACTGATTCTAAATGTTTTTTAGAATGGGTATATCAAGCTTAATTTTTAGAAACGCTGCCCTCAACTAAGTAAATATCAGTTGAGGGCAGTTTTTTCATAAGTATTAACCTCAATACCAGTACATTTCAGTTAAGTCTATTTTTACCTTTACTTAACAATAAGCCAATTAACACCGTTTTATCATTCTTCATTAACGTACTCATTCCAATTCAATAACGTATCGGTTGAACAATGTTAAGCATCATTTAGAGGTGCCTATAAGCAAGTTAATAAATCAGGCATAATGTCTGCAATCAAATATAGTCACTTCGAAGTCATATGAATTATCCAAAAGTTATCGCAATTAGTGGGGCATCTGGCTCTGGGAAAACTACCATCATTAAGCAACTGGCTACAGCGTTTAATTGTTCATTTCTACTGTTTGACGACCATAAAAATAAAGATACTTACCCACAAAACATGAAAGATTGGCTTGAAGATGGATCTAATGTTTCTCTTATAAAAACACCGGATTTTATAACCGCTTTAGAAGCTTTAATTTTAAACAGTACAGGTGATTATATTTTTGTTGAAGAACCTTTTGGTAAAGAACGTGATCCTATGTCTGCTTTAATTGATTATGTTGTATTGTTGGACCAGCCATTAGAGCTTTGCTTAACACGTATTATAAAAAGGTATGTTGATAAACCACATTCAAATTCATTAAATAATATCTCTAATTTTTTAGATAAATATGAGGCGTATTTGAGAGATATTTATATATCAGCGGTTGAGCAAGTTAAAAGTAATAGTGACTTAATCGTGAATGAAGTGCTTTCAGTGGAAGAGTTAACGCGTGTTATTGGTGAGTGGTTACATCAAATAAACTCGTCGTCATTCAAGTGATAACGTTAGCACCAATTTAATACTTTATTCAATACTGCGGATTATATTTACATGACTTTAATAGGGCCAATAAACTTACAAAGAACTAAACCGCTCCGCGGTAATGGTGTGTTTGGCAAGCACCGTTTATC
>JASDWX010000109.1:16095-44613 GCA_041890515.1 Alteromonadaceae bacterium | reverse complement strand
TGAAGAGTTGTTGATAGGTTTTGTGTACTGGCTGATATCTGAAAACCTTAACAGATATGACTTTAAGCTAAATTTAACAAAATCTAACTGCCTAATAATTAATACAATTGTAATTGTGGTAGGTAATATGCTTATTTTTAGAGCAACTAATTTTTTATAGAGTAGAATCATGAAAAAAATAATTTTTCCCGCCGCAATTCTGGCTTTGATAGCGAACGGCTTCAGTTATGCCGGTCTAATGGAGGTCGTTAGTAATGATAGTTGTAATCTATCATCAGTTCAGATTACAGATATCACGGCAGTCGCTCCACCCGGATCAAATATTGTTACGCAAGGAGACATAGATGCTACTTCCTGTTTGGGGTTTATCACCTCGCCTGATAATGATTGGGGAAATGAACCAAATCCCAATATAGGTGCGCTTTATGATGGATTACTAAATGAGGAAGCAAGTAATACAAAAAATGGATATTCGTATTATGTCCCCGGAAATACTTTTCTGACAAACATTAATGATTCGATGATTGATCTAAATGGTGACGGCGATGCAACTGATCCTGGTTGGATTCGTTTGGGAGGCATGGAAGTAGGTAATGGTTTTATTTACGAATCTGTAAAGGATTACAATCTAGACGGTGTAATTGATATTTCCTTCAATTTAAACGGTACCTGGTCATTAACAGTGGATCCTTCAGCTATAGAGTTTGCGACATCAGTATTAGGACGACCAAGCGTTTTTGATCATTTAGCTTTTGTAATGAAAGGGCCAAATAATGTTGATGGTTCATGGGCTATTTATGATTTCAATTTCCACGATCTGATTGACGATTACGGTGTTAATGGTTTGGATATAAGCTTGGGTGATACAGCATATGCTTTTGAAGGTACATGGGATAAGAATTTATTTGTTAACGATGACGCTTTGTCACACATGAGTGTTTGGGCTCATGACCCACCAGCAGTAAGTGATGTTCCTGAACCATCAACGTTCACCATTTTTGCTTTGGGTTTGATAGGCTTATTGTTACGCAAGACCAGCAAAAACTAAACATTTAGTGTAAGTTTATCAAGCATCACATGTGATGCTGCTTTTTAATTTTCGAATTATGCAACCACGGTGGTGTAATCTGGAATGACAATAGAAAGTACTTTCTCTGTGTTGATGTCCGAGAATCCTCAACACATATAATATGTCTTGGAATGATTTTCAGCTTTTTAGTCGTTACTGTAATGGCCAACTAAAACTGGAAAGAGGTTAAACCATGTTTTTCAATTTATTATATTTCTGGTGGGGTGTTATATACTCAAGACTCGAATGTCTGCGTTTGTAATATAAAACCTAATATAACTTTCTACGTCATCAATCACTGAGGCGTGATTTATAAAAGTGATGTTGTTAAGTCTCTCCGTCTTCAAGCCTCTAAATAGCCGCTCTATTACTGCATTATCCCAAAATCACCCCTTCGACTCATGCTTTTTGTAATATTGAGTAATGCTGATTTATCTCTAAATATTTTGGCTGAGTATCGAATACCTTGCTCTGTGTGAAACATTAATTTATGCGCATTGGGTTGTTGTCTATTCACTGCATCACGTAAGGCTTCATTTGCTAACTGATCAATAGAAAAAAGTTCAATTTATAAGACCTTGCCGGGGTTAATTAGCTTGGGTTGATGTATGTATCATTCATATAAATGGTGATTATCAATATTTTTATATTGAATGTTGGCTGCTACCTGTGCCTAATACTCGTTAATGCATAATGACTACAAGAGAATTAACTATGACAATTTCATCTTTTCATCCGACACCGCGTACTTTGATGGGCCCAGGTCCTAGTGATGTATCACCCCGTGTTTTATCTGCATTAGGTCGTCCAACAATAGGTCACTTAGACCCTGAATTTGTGCAAATGATGGACGAGATTAAAGCACTATTACAATATGCTTTTCAAACCGAAAATGAATTAACAATGGCGGTTTCAGCACCGGGCTCTGCAGGTATGGAAACATGTTTTGTTAATTTAGTTGAACCTGGTGAAAACGTTATTGTCTGTGTTAATGGTGTATTTGGTTCTCGCATGGTGGAAAATGTTCAACGTTTAGGTGCTAACGCTATCGTTATTAATGATGATTGGGGAACACCTGTTAGTGTTGAAAAAGTTAAACAAGCCTTTAAGGATAATTCGAATGTTAAGTTTCTAGCGTTTGTACATGCTGAAACCTCTACGGGTGTTTTGTCTGATGCAAAAACCTTATGTGCCATTGCACGAGAAAATTCAGCATTGTCTATTGTCGATGCTGTTACTTCATTAGGCGGCGTTGAGCTAAGAGTTGATGATTGGGGAATTGATGCAATTTATTCGGGCAGTCAAAAATGTTTATCCTGTGTACCGGGGATTTCACCGATAAGTTTCAGTGAAAAAGCGGTGGAAAAATTACAAAACCGACAATATAGAGTGCCCAGTTGGTTTCTAGATCTGTCTCTGGTAATGGGGTATTGGGGCGGTTCAGGTAAGCGAAGCTATCATCACACTGCACCTGTAAATTCTTTATATGCTTTGCATGAATCCTTAGTCATGTTGCAAAATGAAGGGTTGGAAAATGCTTGGATACGTCATGATAAACAACATCAAAAATTAAAGCAGGGATTAACGAAATTAGGTATAAAGTTTGTAGTTGATGAACAATATAGGCTTCCCCAGCTGAATACCGTACTTATCCCTGAAGGTACCGATGATGCAGTCGTTCGTCAAACGTTGCTTAATGAATATAATTTAGAAATTGGTGCGGGGCTGGGAAGTTTCGCGGGTAAAGCATGGCGAATTGGTTTGATGGGGTATGCAGCAAGAACTGAAAATGTCACCTTGTGTTTAGCGGCATTAGCTGATGCTTTAGATAAGTAGTAAGATATCTTTCGAAAGTCATAAACGTGACTTTTAATTCTGAAATGTATTAAATGAAAAAAGCCCCGAGTAAAGTTACTCAGGGCTTTATAATTTATCTTTGATACTTACAGTATTTAGCTATCAAACATTGCTGAAATTGATTCTTCGTTACATACACGACGAATAGCTTCAGACAACATACCACTTAAGGTTAATTGGCGAACAATGCCTAATGCTTTAATTTCATCACTAAGAGGTATTGAATCGGTAACGACCAATTCGTCAATCACTGAATCTCTTAGGTTTTGTGCAGCATTTCCAGATAGAACTGGATGAGTAGCATAAGCAATAACACGTTTGGCACCATGTGCTTTCAATGCTTCAGCAGCTTTTGCTAACGTGCCGCCTGTATCGATCATATCATCAACAATGATACAGTCACGGTCAGCAACATCACCAATAATGTGCATCACTTGTGCAACATTTGCTTTTGGACGACGCTTATCGATGATAGCAAGGTCGGCTTCATTCAGTAACTTAGCTACTGCACGAGCACGAACTACACCACCAATATCAGGAGAAACAACAATTGGGTTATCTAAATCACGTGAAACCATATCTTCAAGTAAAATAGGTGTACCAAAGACGTTGTCTACAGGAACATCGAAGAAGCCTTGGATTTGTTCAGCATGTAAGTCGACTGTTAATACACGGTCAACACCAACACTTGATAAAAAGTCAGCTACTACTTTTGCAGTAATTGGTACACGAGCACTACGAACACGTCTGTCTTGACGAGCATAACCAAAATATGGAATAACCGCTGTAATACGACCGGCAGATGCACGGCGTAACGCATCGATCATTACAATGAGTTCCATCAAGTTATTGTTCGTTGGTGCACATGTTGATTGAAGAATAAAAACGTCCGCACCACGCACATTTTCGTTAATTTCAACACTTATTTCACCATCACTAAAACTACCAACTTTGGCATCGCCTAACGTCATATAAAGACGATCAGCTACTTTCTTGGCCAGTTCAGGGGTGGCATTACCCGCAAATATTTTCATATCAGGCACGGTCAGTTCCTCAGAAACTTTTGACATACTAAGTTACGCTGCTAGTGAACGTGAGTTTACTAGCAGCACATTATTTGGTTTTTGCCAGACATAACTGACATTTCATGAAAATAAATTTTCATTGGCATTGTTACTCCCAATTACTGTTTTTGCATTGCTACTAAGTTATTAATAACATTACGTAATGGAGAAGTATTTACCCCTTTCGCTACAAAAGACATCATCCCATTAGGAAGCAATGACTGTATGCGATAGGCCTCTTGCTCAGTCTCAAAGCGGGAAAAAATACACGCTCCGGTACCGGTCATACGAGAAGGCGCGTATTCTACCAACCAAGCCAGTAACTTGGCAACCTCAGGATACTTTTTTATTACTAAGGTTTGGCAGTCATTATGGCATAAGTCTATGGCTAGCTTATCAATATCATCATTTAAAATAACTTTTGGAGTATTACGGGTTAAATCAGGATCGGTGAAAACACTTGCAGTAGAAATGCTGACATTAGGTTTACTTACTAAAAACCAGCACTCTTTTGGTGATACAGGAGTGAGTTCTTCGCCAACACCTTCAGCAAAAGCTGAAAATCCATGAATAAAAATGGGGACGTCAGCACCAAGAGATAAGCCGAGGTGCGAAAGTTCAGATAAGGTTAAATTTGCTTGCCACAAAACATTTAAGGCTAATAAAATGGTTGCTGCATTGGATGAACCTCCGCCTAAGCCACCACCCATAGGTAGAATTTTGGTTATTTTTATTTGTGCACCTAATTTTTCTTTCGCATTATTAGGCGACTTCTCAAGTATTTTATTCTCTACAATATAACGCTGTAATAACAGTGCGGCTCGAACAATTAAATTGTCTTCATTTAATACGCCTTCGATTGGCGTTAATAATTCAATATTCAAACCCCCCGTTAGTTTAATATCTAAAGTGTCGCTGTGATCTAAAAACTGAAACATAGTTTGTAACTGATGATAGCCGTCGTTACGCTGACCGATAATATGGAGAAATAAATTTAGTTTTGCTGGGGCTGGGAAACTGTGAAATTGATTGCTAATGTTGTTCATTGATTGTGACGCCCCATTGATGAACATTAATTTTTATAGTGAGATTTTCTTGTTTTATCATGAATTTTGTCGCTAATTGATATTGGCCAACTTGCTGATAGGCACTATATGTTAAGACCCATCTTTTCCCATTATGGAAACTTGCCAATGTGTTCGGTAATTGTGTTTCTTCGTTATAAGTGATTTTGTCACTCTGCAAATAAGGTAAACCTTTCAGCCAAAAACTCATGGCTTGCGTAGGCAAAGTAAACCCAGTTAATGAAGAAAGTAGGGCATTCAAATCAGGACCTTGGTAACGCTCACCATCTGCATTAATAACATGCATACCATTAACGGATCCTAGATTAAATACTTGAATACCAAGTATGGAAGTTAAATTGAGTGTCTGGCGCTTTTTTTTACCTTGGTATAGCCAATTAAGTGTTAAACTATGACGTTCATTGGGACTAATCATCCCCAATTTCCCTTGTATTATCCAATCAGACAATGATTCAAGTCTTTCTGTGCGTTCGGTGATGTTTTGATGTTCAGTTATTTTTTGATGGTTATTCGTTAATGAGGTACAACCAGACAAAAATGTCAGAAAACAACTCAATAATGTAAGAAAGGGTAATGTTAATTTGTTCATATAGGCCATTATTATTAGATTACGCGCTTAAATATCGAGTATCGCGCTTTTGTACTTTTAATTTTCTGTGATTTTTCGTAAAATTAACATCATTATTTGTCGAAGATCATAGGTTTTTTATAAAACCTGATTGATAATATGGTTAATGAAAGGATTAATCAAAAATAACGTGATCGATATAAATTTTAATTTCCGCATTAATCGTATTTAAAAGGTTGAATATTTCTCGTTATGTCTATAGTTGCTGTTGGAATCAATCATAAAACTGCCCCCGTTGCTGTTAGAGAAAAAATTTCTTTTAACCCTGACAATTTAAGTGTGGCATTAACAGAGTTACTTGGAAACGTAGAATGTCGCGAAGCGGCAATTTTATCAACCTGTAATCGTACAGAACTGTATTTAGTACAAGAAGGCGATGTCAAAATCACTCAAGAGAAAGTGGTTCGTTGGTTAGAGCAACACCATAATGTTCCTGCCTCAATTATTACACCCAGTTTATATTGGCATACCGATCAACAAGCGGTTAATCATATGATGCGTGTTGCTTGTGGCTTAGATTCTTTAGTATTAGGTGAACCCCAAATTTTAGGTCAAATGAAGCAGGCTTATAGTCAGGCTAAAGCCGCTGGTTCTATGTCATTAGTCATGGATCGTTTGTTTCAACGTACGTTTGGTGTTGCCAAACAAGTACGAACAGAAACTGATATTGGTGCTAATGCTGTTTCGGTTGCTTTTGCTTCGGTAAATTTAGCAAAGCATATTTTTGCTCGCTTAGATAATGTAAAAGTTCTTTTAGTCGGGGCGGGTGAAACAATTGAACTTGTTGCTAAACATCTTTATGAAAATAAAGTGGGTAAAATAACTGTCGCCAATCGCACGATAGCACGTGCCGAAGCCATGGCTGGAGCTATTGGTGCAGATGTTATAACCTTGGCGCAAATTCCGGATAAAATGGCTGATGCTGATATTGTGATCAGTTCAACGGGAAGTACCTTACCTATTATTGGCAAAGGTATGGTTGAACATGCACTAGGCAAACGTAAACACCGTCCTATCTTTATGGTTGATTTAGCTGTCCCACGCGATATTGAAGAGCAAGTGGGCGAGTTAGAAGATGTCTTTTTATACACGGTTGATGACTTGCAAAGCATTATAGCGAAAAACTTAGTAAACCGTCGCAAAGAGGCGGTTCAAGCAGAAAGTATAGTTTCTACACAGTCTGATGTTTTTATGTCATGGCTACGAGGCCTAAATACACAAGATACTGTTATAGGATATCGAAAGCAGTGTTTAGAACATCGTGACCTTTTACTTGAGAAAGCGATTCTACAATTACAAGGCAATAAGTCGGCAGAATCGATTATGGCTGAGTTAGCCACTAAGTTGACTAATAAATTTATGCATGCACCGACAAGTGCTATTCAGTCTGCGGCACAAGGTGGGGAATTAGATAAACTTATTTATTTACGCGATATTTATAATATTAAATAGTTATTCCGCCACCTTTTACATCAAAGGCACTTTCTAAAGCTTTTTTACGCCTTTGATTGAAACTGCTGAACGAACCCTTTAAACTGCACACCATCGATTTTTATCCGCTGTTTCCTAATTATAAGATTTCTTAATGAATAAATCTGTTTATCAAAAACTTGAAATATTAGTTGAGCGCTTTGAAGAAGTTCAAGCGTTGCTCTCTGATCCTGAAACACTGTCAAATCAAGAAAAATTTATCGCCTTATCCAAAGAATTTTCTCAGTTAGAGTCTGTCACTAGTGTTTTTAATGAGTACCAAACAGCAGAAGAAGATTTTTCTTTAGCTGAAGAAATGCTAAAAGATGAAGATCCTGAGATGCGTGAAATGGCGCAAGAAGAATTCAAATCAGCTAAAAAGTCTATTGAAGAGTTAACAGACCAACTACAAATTTTATTATTACCAAAAGATCCAAACGACAACAATAACTGTTTTGTTGAATTACGCGCCGGTGCCGGTGGTGATGAAGCTGCAATTTTTGCGGGTGATTTATACCGTATGTATAGCCGTTACTGTGAAAAGAAGGGCTGGCGTATTGAAGTCATGAACACGAACGAAAGTGAGCAAGGCGGCTCTAAAGAAGTTATTTTTAAAGTACTCGGCGAAGGTGTTTACGGACAAATGAAATTCGAGTCTGGTGGACATCGTGTGCAACGTGTTCCTGAAACTGAATCTCAAGGCCGTGTACATACTTCTGCATGTACGGTTGTTGTTATGCCTGAAATTCCAGAAGCTGACGCTATTGAAATCAACAAAGCTGATTTGAAAGTTGATACTTTCCGTGCATCAGGTGCGGGTGGACAACACGTTAACAAAACCGATTCTGCTATTCGTATCACTCACATCCCAACGGGTGTCGTTGTTGAATGTCAAGAACAGCGCTCTCAGCACAAAAATCGGGCACAAGCGATGTCTGTTTTACAAGCTCGTCTGCAACAAGCTGAAGATGAAAAGCGCCGAAGTGAAGAAGAATCTTCACGTAGAAATTTAGTTGCTAGTGGTGACCGTTCGGAACGTATTCGTACCTATAATTACCCTCAAGGACGTATGACTGATCACCGTATTAATCTTACATTATATCGTTTGAATGAAGTTCTTGAAGGTAACCTGCATTTGGTATTAGAGCCCATAATGTTAGAAAATCAAGCTGACTTACTTGCGGCTCTCGCTGAGCAAAACTAGTAACTGATTTGAACGAACCATTAGAACCGTCAATTATATATTGCCAGCAGAGTATTGCTGAAATCATGAATCAAGGGCAGCAATTACTCGCTGCCTTTTCTGATAGTGCAAAACTTGATTGTAAAATTCTTTTAGCTTTTGTCTTAAACAAAGAGACGAGTTATTTATTAACTTGGCTGGACAAAAAGTTAACTGAGCAAGAATTTCATGCTTTTATGGTATTGTTTAGGCGTCGATTAAAAGGCGAACCTATTGCATATATTATTGAAGAACGAGAGTTTTGGTCACTCCCTTTTTACGTGTCACCTGCTACGTTAATTCCTCGCCCTGATACAGAGCTTTTAGTTGAACACATTCTCGCGCGTCACTTAGAAAGCGATTTGTCATGTTTAGATCTGGGAACAGGGTCGGGTGCTATTGCATTGTCGTTAGCTTTTGAACAAAAAAGTTGGCAAATAAGTGCGATAGATTTTAGTGAAAATGCTGTAGCTTTAGCGAAAAGAAATGCGCTGCGCCTGAAGTTACCTCAGGTTAACATTTATCAAAGTGATTGGTTTTCGAATGTAAAATCGAATCAAAAATTTAATATAATCGTGAGTAATCCTCCTTATATTAATAAAGATGATCATCACTTAGTTGAGGGTGATGTGAGATTTGAACCTTTATCTGCACTAGTAGCCAGTGATAATGGATTTTCAGATATCAAACTCATTGCTAAAGAAGCTAAAGAATATTTAAAAAGTAATGGTGCTCTTTATTTAGAGCATGGTTTTGAACAGGCGGAAAGTGTTAGAAGTATTTTGAATCTATTGGGCTATCAATCGATCGAAACGATGAAAGATTACTCCGGAAATGACCGAGTCACCTGTGCCGTGTTTATACCCGGTAAAAAAAACAATAACAAGGATCCTTTATGAAACATCTCCATATGACTTTAGCGGCAATAAGCATAATATTGTTAACCTATCGCTTTGCATTAACCTTAATGAATTCAACAAAATTAGATAAAAAATGGCTAAAAATTAGTCCCCATGTTGTTGATACATTTTTATTGTTATTGGGTGTTGGTTTAGCGGTGAAATTAGCAATCAACCCATTAGATAACTTATGGTTAGTTGAAAAGATTATTGCTATTGTTTTTTATATATTTACAGGCTATTACACGTTGAAATTAGCCTGTAACCGAGCTATGCAAGTGATAGGGTATTTAGGTGCTATGGGTTGGGTTATGTTAGTGGTAAGGGTGGCCATAACGAAACAAACCGTATTTTTATAATTAACACCCTGTTCAAATAACTAATAACTTAAAAAGGCTAAGCAGATAAAGTTAATGTATGAATGAATTATTATTTTCCGAACTAAATGATGGCGATAAGTCTCTTATAGAAGCTTTTGTACTTATTGAAGAAGTTGTCTTTGGTGATAGCGACTTTGCGCCAACGAACCTTAGCAATATAGTTGAGCAATGTTCTGCGTTAATTTCAGATACAGAAGAGTACCTTGAAAAAGCTGAACAATTGATCAATGAACTATTTGTTGCACAACTTTTTATTGATAATCAACGAGACTTTTGGCCGGTTACCGCCCATAAGCTCAATAGTGGTATTGATTTTAAATTGATGTCACCCGCGTTAAAAAGTGTTGTACTTTGTCATATCTTTCGTCTTTGTGGTTTTGATACTGATGTGGTTTTTGTACCAAAGAAAAATATGATCAGAGTCGTATGTGATGAACTTTATGCGATTGTTTTTGATCCCATCACGGGAGAATCATTAAACTGGCACGAGCTTGATTTATGTATGGATGATCTTGATGGTGATCCACAAGCCCATCAAATTGAAGAAGTGTCGAGGTTAAGCTTGATTGTAAAGCATGTTAGCTCATTGAAAAATGCGTTGATCCGTGAAGGGCATTTTCCTCAAGCGTTAAAGTGTGTAGATATTTTAATTACATTACGTCCAGAGGATCCATTTGAACGTCGCGATAGAGGATTTTTGCTTCATCAGCTTGATTGTTTTAAAGTCGCTTACGATGATTATCAATTTTTTGTAGAAAATTGTCCAAAGGACCCAGCAGCGCAACTATTAAAATTGCAATTGGATAAAATCACTATTACTGATACGGTATTACATTAATACGTCCAAAAAGTAGGACTGTAGTTTTATAAAAATAAAATAAAATAAAATAAAATAAAATAAAATAAAAATAAAAATAATAAGGTTAATCAATGGAAGATCAAATTATTACGAACACTCCTTTTCTCACGAACGACGCGAGTGTTATGGGTTTACTCGCCATAATACTTGGCTTAGTCTTTTATACGTCTAATAGCGAACATCCTGCTTTTAAAAAGTTTTATAAATATGTTCCTGCATTATTGATGTGCTATTTATTACCATCACTTTTAAATACTTTTGGTATTGTTAGCGCTGAATTAAGCCAAGTTGATGAAGTTGCTAAGTATTATTTATTACCTGCTTGTTTAGTTTTACTCACATTAAGTATCGATATAAAAGCAATTATTGGTCTTGGTAATAAAGCCATTATTATGTTTTTAACCGGTACTGTTGGTGTTGTCATTGGTGGACCGATAGCCTTATTAATCATTTCAGCTATTTGGCCTGAACTTCTTGGTGTTACTGGGCCTGAAGCGGTATGGCGCGGTATGGCGGCGCTTGCGGGTAGTTGGATTGGTGGCGGTGCAAATATGCTAGCGATGAAAGAAATTTATGGTGCGGATGGTAAAATATTCACCATCATGGTCACCGTTGATATCGTAGTAGCCAATCTATGGATGGCAGTCTTGCTGTATTTAGCGGCAAACCATAAGCGTATTGATGCAAAGAGTGGTGCAGATACCTCAGCAATTGATCGATTAATTGACAAAGTGGAAGCATCAGGGCGAAAAAACACCAAAGTACCTTCACTTAATGACTTTATGTTGATTATTGCGGTTGGCTTTGGTGCCGCAGGTTTAGCACATTTTGCTGCAGACTACTTAGTGCCGTACTTTCAAATGAATTTTCCAGCGTTAGAGAAATTTAGTTTACACTCAAAACTTTTCTGGATTATTGTTTTAGTGACAACCATTGGTTTGGCACTATCATTCACAAAAGTGAGGCAGTTAGAAGCTGTAGGCGCCTCTAAAGTAGGTAGTAGCCTTTTGTATGTTTTAGTTGCGACTATAGGATTACATATGGATGTCACTCAAATTGTAGAGGCACCTAAATACATTGCGATTGGCGTTATTTGGATGTTAGTACATGTCGCATTATTATTTGCGGTTGGAAAAATGATTAAAGCACCAATTTTTTACTTAGCTGTTGGAAGTAAAGCTAACATTGGTGGTGCAGCATCTGCGCCGGTTATTGCTTCAGCATTTCATCCTTCTTTAGCCCCTGTTGGCGTTTTACTTGCTGTACTTGGTTATGCTCTAGGTACTTACATGGCTTGGCTATGTGGTCAGTTATTAAGAATCATCGGTAGCTAATAGCTTGTTAATCTCACCCTTTATTTTGGACAAATTATGACAATAACGTCAATAAAACTGACAAAGTATGACATAGAAGTAGCGAACGATAAGCCATTCGTATTATTTGGTGGTATGAATGTTTTAGAGTCTCGTGATTTAGCGATGAGCATTGCAGAACACTATGTAGAAATAACACAAAAACTTAATATTCCTTATGTATTCAAAGCATCATTTGATAAAGCCAATCGTTCGTCGGTTAATTCATATCGAGGACCGGGTTTAGAAGAAGGTTTAAGAATATTTGAAGAAATAAAGTCAACTTTTAACGTACCAATTATCACCGATGTTCATGAAATTCATCAAGCTCAACCTGTTGCTGAAGTTGTTGATATTATTCAACTACCTGCATTTTTAGCACGCCAAACAGATTTAGTGGTTGCTATGGCGAAAACGAATGCAATTATTAATGTGAAGAAACCACAGTTTCTTGCGGCACATGAAATGCGCCATATCATCAACAAATTTGCCGAAGCTGGCAATGAGCAGGTTATACTCTGTGAACGAGGTAGCTGTTATGGTTATAATAATCTAGTTGTTGATATGTTAGCGATGGATGAAATGAAAGATTACGCTCCGGTGATTTTTGATGCTACTCATGCTTTGCAACAACCTGGCGGTCGTTCTGATTCGGCTGATGGCCGTCGTGCAAAAGCAGCTCAATTGGCCCGCAGTGGCATGGCTTTAGGTTTAGCGGGTTTATTTATAGAATCACACCCAGATCCAGATAACGCAAAATGTGATGGTCCTTGTGCATTGCCCCTTGATAAACTTGAACCATACTTACAACAAATGAAATCAATTGATGATTTAGTTAAATCATTTGAACTTCTGATAACGGGTTAATATTTTATAGTCTTATTAGTCGTTAAGATTATAGCTAAATAAAAATCTCTGAGTATAACAACTATACTCAGGCCTATAATATTTTTTGAGTCAATAACATGCTTTTATCAAAACTCATTGCTCTGGGGACAGAGCAACAAAGCTTTTCTACAAGCAGTAAAATTCGAATGGTTAATATTATTAGTTTGATCAGTGCGTTTATTGCTGCCGGCTATTCTATCAATTATTTTTTTGTGTTACAGCAACCCTTTGTAGCGTTAATCAATACCTTTTTTATATTCGGTTACATAATCACATTTGTGTTTATGTATTTTCATGCGCCGAAAAACGCCAAGATTTGGTTTTTTATGGTCTTGATTGTACACCTTTATGTTTGTACAAATATTTATGTCACAAAGGATTCCGGCTTTCATTTATATTACTTTCTTGTTCCTACTGGGGCATTTTTACTCTTTGAATTTCACGATAAATTTGAAAAAATCTTATTGAGTTTTTTAGCTGTTATTTTGATGGTTTATTGTGAGAATACAGTAAACTTGTCACCACTTATTGTATTAAGTGATGAGGTGAATAACATACTTTATCAATCTGTCATTATTACGAATATGTTAGAAGTGATTATAGTCATTGTAATCTTTAATAATCAATTAGAAACTAATGAAAAAAAACTTAAATATCAAGCAACAACAGATCCTCTAACAAGTATTGCAAATCGTCATCATTTTTTTGAATTAGGGGAGTTATTGGTCAAAGATTCAAACCTACATCATCGGCCATTTTCAGTAGTTATTTTTGATTTTGATTACTTTAGAAAGATAAATGATAATTTTGGTCATGCGTTTGGTGACTTATGCTTGATAAATGTTGCTAATCTGATTAAAAGTGAGTGCAGAGAAAATGATTTGTTTTCACGTATCGGTGGTGAAGAATTTGCGATTGCTTTACCCGATACAACAGCGTTAGAAGCTGAAAAAATTGCTGAATTGATGAGAAGTAAGGTTGCTAAACATCTAGTTTGTGATGATGTTGCTAATAAGAAAAGTCAATTCAAATGCACGCTAAGTTTTGGCATAGCTGATAAAATAGATCATACAGTGTCATTAAAGTATTTAATGTTGAATGCTGACAAAGCCCTTTATAGAGCTAAGAATGAAGGACGAAACCGTGTAAAAATATTCCATGCGGGTAAATTTTACTAAACAGGTGCCGTTAGGCACCTTTTTAGTTAACGCTTTAGTTAACATTCGATAAATTAACTATCACTTTGATTTTTATCTAAATGATGAAAATCAATATTCTCAATTTTACTTCCTGCATTTTCATCATAAAAAACCTCTTCATCAAATTGATTTTCTGACTTAGCTACAACAATTGAAACCATGCTGTCTCCAGTAACATTTACAGCCGTACGAGTCATATCAAGTAAACGGTCAACACCAATAATTAAACCAATGCCTTCAACAGGTAAACCTACTTGGTCTAAAACCATGGCTAGCATTATTAAACCTACACCAGGAACACCTGCCGTGCCAATAGAAGCTAAGGTCGCGGTAAGTATTACCATTAAATATTGACTAAATGTTAGATCAACATTAAATACTTGCGCAATAAATACGGTGGCAACACCTTGCATTATAGCTGTACCATCCATATTAATGGTTGCACCTAAGGGTACTGTAAACGAAGCAATTGAATTTTTAACACCCATTTTTTTGGTAACAGTTTCAAGTGTTACTGGGATGGTTGCATTACTGCTGGCTGTTGAGAATGCAAAAATAACGGTATCACGCATTTTTTTCAAAAAGGTAATTGGGCTCAGGCCTGTCATTACTTTTAAAATAGTCGAATAAGTAACTGTTGCATGTAATATTAGTGCGAAGAAAACGACCAAGAAGTAAACTATTAGGTTGCCGAATACCTTAAGTGACATATCAGTGAATAAACTCGCTAATAAACAAAATACACCATAAGGAGCAAGGTTCATTAAAATGGTTACCAAGCGCATGATAACGGTACTCATGTCTTCAAATAAACTCGCTACACGATCTCCTGCTTTACCTGACAAGGCAATAGCGATACCAAATAACAAGGCAAAAATAATAACCTGTAGCATATTACCTTTTGCAAAAGCTTCAAACGGATTACTCGGGAACATTTGAATAAATACTTGCACTAAAGAAGGCGCTTCACGACTAGTGAACGTTGTGTCTGAGGCCATGTTGACGCCTTCGCCAGGGCTTATTAATAACGCTATAAACATCGCGAAGCTAATTGCTATTGCTGTAGTAATTAAATAAAGTGAGATGGCTTTACCGCCAATACGTCCAAGTTTTGTTGTATCTTTTAATGAACAAGTACCACAAATAAGCGATACAAAAACCAGTGGTACCACCAACATTTTTAAACTTGAAATGAAAATTTGTCCGATCACTTCAAAAATTCCATCGACCAAAAAGGATCGTAATGAAAGTTCAAAGAAATAGAGTGGGATCACAAAATCTGATTTTTCAGGCATAAGCATCTGTAATAAGACGCCTGTCAGGATCCCAGCACCCATACCAGTAACGATTCTAGTGGTTAAACTAGCTTTTTTTTTATCAGTCATAAAGAAATGCAACATTGTTTTTTATTATAAATTATGAAGAGTAGATTAACAGGTAATTCATTGATTAAAAAGCTATTGATTAAAAAGCAATAATAGCGCTATTTTTAATGAAATTTTTAGAAAATAAGTTACTATGAATAGAGATGTAAATAAAAAATACTAAGGGATGCTTGTATGGTACTGCTTCAACGTTTAAGTTTTTGGGTTTTAATTATCGTGCTGAGTGGTTGCGGCGGTAGTGGAGATGGAGGCTTAACTAGAACGGAAACTTTAGATAATGATATATCTACTGAGATCACTATTTCTTTAAGTATTTCTGATATAACCGTTACGGGTGCTTCACCGGTTAATGTTAGTGCTACGGTAATGCAAGGAAGTTCTCCCGTGGTAAATCGAGCGGTCACGTTCGTCACAGACTTAGGGGCCTTTTCTCCATCGTCTGGTTCATCATTAACCGATGATAATGGTGTTGCTACTATCACGATGACTGCTGGTAGTGTTCGTGGTGCGGGAGAGATTTCTGCATCTCTTTCATCAGGGGAAAGGTCTACAGTGCCATTAGGATTTACAACACAAGGTGATGATATTGGTGTTGTTGGTGATATTAATATCAACGTCACTCTCATAGATAGTGATAGCAATGCCACTGACACGGTAACGTCATCAAAACCGGCAAGAATAATTGCGACAATTGATGGTATTAGTGCTCCTTTGATTGTTACTTTTAGTTCTACTGTAGGTGATATACCTATTCCATCTGCTATCACAAATGCAAATAATCAAGCGATTGTTGATATTTATGCAGGTGAAAACTTAGGTGCAGGAACTATTACTGCATCTATTACCAGTGGAGAATCGGGTCAAACAATTTTTGTTGTTGGTTCTTCAACTGTCATTATGGGAGCAGGTAGCCCATTTATAGAAGGTGTTGCTGATGTCAGTTTAACGAATATTTCTGCTGGCGGAACGAGTGTTATTTCAGTATCAATTGTTGATGATCAAGGTAATCTATTTACTGAACCTGTAGATGTTAATTTTTCATCTGGGTGTACGGCACAATTAACAGCTACACTAAGTACACCGATTACTACCTCTAATGGCGCGGCGACAAGTACTTATCTAGCACAGGGGTGTGTAGGTGATGACACAATTAATGTCACTGCTAATGCTGGCGGCATTAATTTATCAGCAACAGCATCTGTTAGCGTTTTAGCTGCTGACATTGGTAGTATCGAGTATGTGTCTGCATCGCCAGAGCATATTGGTATAATAGGCGCTGGTATTGTTGGAGGCTCTGAAAGTTCAACGGTGATGTTCAAAGTAAAAGATACCGATGGTAACCCTTATAATAATCGTCGAGTGAATTTTTCCTTAAATACGAATGTGGGTGGTATAAAATTAAGTCAAAATTTTGCGACCACTAACGATCAAGGTTTGGTACAAACAGTTGTTAATTCAGGCTCTGTTGCAACTACAGTGCGTATTACTGCATCGACAGAGTCATTAGGTGGCACTTTTGTATTTACTCAATCTAGTCAACTCGTAGTTTCAACGGGTTTACCGGACCAAGATAGCTTTAGCTTGGCCCGGGGGGTCGCAAATCCTGAAGCTTGGGGCATTGATGGTGTAGAAGTACCTGTTGTTGTTCGCATGGCTGATGCATTTAATAATCCAGTACCAGATGGAACCGCTGTTAACTTTACTACTGAAGGTGGTTCTGTAGGTTCCTCATGTACAACAACTAATGGTGTATGCTCTGTTATGTGGACCAGTCAAAACCCTCGTCCAGCGGGACAAGTATTAACCAGTAGTTTTTGTAGTGTGGCTGAAAATGATGATCCAGCGATCTTTTGTGCTCGCCAACCTTTGCCAAATGGTAATAATTATCTTGGACAGGAATATGGCGGAAGAGTGACAATATTAGCAACCGCTATTGGTGAAGAGTCATTTCCTGATAAAAATAGTAATGGTCGCTTTGATGAGAGTGAGTTCACTTTGTTTCAAGGAAAAGATGTTGGCGATAGACTTTACGACCTAAAGGAGGCCTTTGTTGACCATAATGAAGATAATTTATACAATCCAGTAGAAGTGAGCACTCAAGCTGGTGGTGAGTTAGAAGAGTTTGTTGACTTTAATAGCAATGGAATTTTTGATATAGAAAATAGTGTATATAATGGTATTTTATGCGGTTTAAATGATATAACGAATCCAGGTACCGAGGTAGCCAATCAATATTGTGCTAATCCAGATGATGAACCTGATCCGACCAAAAAAGCGCAAAAAGTGTCAACCAATGTTCGTGGCTCTACCGTTATTATTATGTCAGGTACGTCACCATATATAACCGTTACAGCAACAAACGATGCCGTTGTAGATACGTCACCAAACTTTGATCGAAACGATATTTCTCTCTATATTGCTGGCGAAAGTACCGGAACAGTTAGTGTTGTTATCGCTGATTTACATAACCAACCTATGCCGGCTGGTACTATTGTGTCATTTGTAGCTAGTGTTGGATCTGAAGTCGGTACCACTAGTTATACATGGCCAGGTGATTCCAGTAATGGTGGTAGCCAATTTAGTGTTGCGATTAAAGGTGAGGCGGAACCAACCAGTGGACCATTAGAAATAAAAGTTGAAACCCCTGGTGGTGTAACAACTGTATTTAGTGGTGTTAGTATTATTATTCAATAATAATTAACTTTTCCACCTATAAAAAAACCGCTTGTTAAGCGGTTTTTTTATTTTTATTTATCGATAACAGATAAAACTAAAAATTTATTTAGCCATCTCTGCTATTAAAAAGGCAGAGATTTCAGCCCCAGCCGCTAATGTTTTATCACGACTCTCTTTTCCTAAACCTGAACTATCAGTGAAAGGGGCAATTTCCATCATGTCAGCACCTGTTATGCGGTACTTTGCTGCTAATGCACGTAATATGTCCATAGTTTCATTTAGAAATAAGCCATCTGGTTCCGGTGTACCTGTAGCGGCTGCGACACTTTCGTCTAAAGCATCTATATCAAAGCTTACATAAAGTTCATCAATATTTTCATCTACTAGTTGTGCAAAAATATTTTCTATGATTTTCTCAACGCCATGCTCACGTACTTCATGAGCCCAATGTTGTTTTACACCAAATGTACTTTCCCAATGAGATTTAGGTCGTCCGCTTGAGCGAATGCCTACTTGTATAAGGTGATGTTTTTCATGTAAGTCATCAAGTATATGAGTACACCAAGAACCAAAACATAAATCGATACCTAGGCGTTCTACCAATAAATCTGTGTGCGCATCAAAATGAATGATAGCTGCACGAATGCCACGTTTTTTCTTTGCTTGTAAGTAAGCCTTTGTTAGTGGGTAACTTACCGAATGATCGCCACCAATACCAAAAATTCCTTTATCAGGGAATTCAGCATAAAAGTCATGTAATACATCTTCAGTAATCGTTAATGGGCTTACTGCATAAGGACTATTTTCATCTTGATAAAGCGCTTTTCTACAGTTTGACAGTGTTGCTTCATTTAAATACTTGTCATGAAGTAAATGAGGAATAACACGAATATCACCCATATCGAAAGCTGCAAGATCAGGATATTGTTCGAGTAATGTAGAACGGACAAATAAAGGCCCCCAATTTGCGCCACGTAAAATACCGCCACCACAATCTGATGCTACACCCAAAATAACTGCGTTTGATGCGTCAGGAAGCTTGTTTAACGAGTCTTTCCAAATATTATCAATGTTGGTCGATTGACCGAATAAAGCTTGGTGTAATTGCTCTTTACGCTCTTTAGCCGTATTTACGGTAAAAACACCGTTACCAGCTGGGCATAAACAGTTAGATAATTTTTCCTGTAAGTTTGTCCATGATGTTGTCATATGATTTGTACTCTAGTTATTTACCGAATAATTAACGCTATGTATAAAGCGTTTAAAGGGTATTGTTTTTATATCGATACTTTTAGATATTAACTTCGTGGCTAATTGAACTTAACCTATTAAATTAAACTATTGTCAGCGATTAATTTTTGTTGAAATTTATTATTATTACAGCTAAGAATTGGCGGCATTATAACGAAAAAAGCTTCATTTTGCGATGTTAATAAAAATAATAACTTGTCAGCTTGCTTATTTACCGATATATCTAATAGGAATTCTAATTTCATTGAATTTCGGCTAAATCGGTCTAAAAATGAGTTGCTCGGCTAATTTTTAGACGATTGTGACCGAAGTGTAATTATACTGGCAAAAAAAATAGCCAGTGACGTAGGAAAGTATATATATGGCAAAATCTCTTGTAATTGTCGAATCACCAGCCAAAGCGAAGACAATTAACAAATATCTTGGTAAAGACTTTATTGTGAAATCTAGTGTCGGTCATGTTCGTGATCTTCCTCACAGTAGTACTGGTAAAAAAGTTGCCGCTAAATCTCCTGCAGAAGTTAAAAAAATGGCTCCTGCAGCGAAGGCAAAATATAAAGCTAAACGTGATAAGCAAGCCCTGGTTAATCGAATGGGTATCGATCCTGAGAACGATTGGGAAGCCAATTATCAAGTATTGGAAGGCAAAGAGAAAGTCGTTGCCGAATTAATTAAACTTGCCGGTTCAGCCGACACTGTTTATCTCGCAACCGATTTGGATCGCGAGGGAGAAGCGATAGCCTGGCACCTGAAAGAAATCATTGGTGGCGATGACAGCAAATTCAAACGTGTTGTCTTTAATGAAATAACTGAAAATGCTATTCAACAAGCTTTTTCTACCCCTGGCGAATTGAGTATGCCAGGCGTGAATGCTCAACAAGCCCGACGTTTTCTCGATCGCGTTGTTGGCTTTATGGTGAGTCCGTTATTGTGGAAAAAAGTTGCCCGTGGTTTATCTGCCGGGCGAGTACAATCGGTCGCTGTAAAATTAGTTGTTGAAAAAGAACGCGAAATTAAAGCATTTGATCCAAAAGAATTTTGGGAAATTACTGCTGATACAAAAACAGCCTCTGGCTTAGATTTTCCTTTAGACGTCACTCATGAAAAGGGTAAAGCGTTTAAGCCAACGAATGAAACTGACACGAATAAAGCGTTAGCAACATTAGAAAATTCGGCTTATACCGTTAATAAAAGAGATGATAAACCATCCAAAAGTACGCCGTCAGCGCCTTTTATTACTTCAACGTTGCAACAAGCCGCGAGTACTAAATTAGGTTTTGGTGTTAAACGAACTATGGGGTTAGCTCAGCGTTTATATGAAGCGGGACATATTACTTATATGCGTACCGATTCAACCAATTTAAGTAAAGACGCGGTTGAAATGTGTCGTGGTTATATTGCTAAGAACTTTGGTGATAACTACTTACCAGAAAAAGCAAAAGTATACAGCAGTAAGTCTGGAGCTCAAGAGGCCCATGAAGCCGTTCGTCCATCGAATGTAAAAGTGGAATCTGCTTTTATGGAAGGTATTGAGGCGGATGCTAAGAAGTTATACGACCTTATTTGGCGTCAGTTTGTTGCGTGTCAAATGACAGCAGCGCGCTATACAGTGAGTACTATTACTGTTGGAGCTTCAGGTTTTGATTTGAAAGCCAAAGGTCGTGTGATGCAATTTGACGGTTGGACGAGAGTTCACCCACAACTATCAAAAGGTGATGATAAACACTTACCTGACTTATCTGTTGGTGAAGTGTTAACGCTCGAACAATTAAATCCTGCGCAGCACTTTACTAAACCACCCGCACGTTTTGGTGAAGCATCATTAGTCAAAGAATTAGAAAAACGTTCCATTGGTCGTCCTTCTACGTATGCGTCAATTATTTCAACTATCCAAGACCGTGGTTATGCCCGCTTAGATAAAAAACGCTTTTACGCCGAAAAAATGGGCGAGATTGTTACCGATAGTTTATCTGAAAGCTTTAAAGATCTAATGAACTATGATTTTACCGCTAACATGGAGCAAGAACTCGATGAAGTGGCAGACGGTAAAGCAAACTGGAAAGAGGTGCTTAACGGTTTTTATAAAAATTTCACCAAGCAGTTAGGTCAAGCAGATATGCCTACCGAGGAAGGTGGCATGCGCAACAACGAGCCTGTTTTAACGGATATTGATTGCCCAACTTGTGGGCGTAAAATGGGTATTCGAACAGCCTCTACAGGTGTCTTCTTAGGTTGTTCTGGTTATGCATTACCACCTAAAGAGCGCTGTACACAAACGATGAACTTAACATCGGGCGAAGAAGCGGTAAGTGTTTTAATTGAAGATCAAGAAACTGATGCATTACGTGCTATGCGCCGTTGTAGCAAATGTAGTACAGCGATGGACAGTTATTTGATTGATGAAACGCGTAAGTTGCATGTTTGTGGTAACAATCCTGTCTGTGACGGGATTGAAGTTGAAAAAGGCGAATTTAAAATCAAAGGCTATGACGGTCCTCTTTTAGAGTGTGACCGTTGTGAAGCTGAAATGGAGCTTAAATCAGGCCGTTTTGGCAAGTACTTTGATTGTACGAATGAAGAATGTAAAAACACTCGTAAGTTATTGGCAAGTGGAGAAGCGGCTCCTCCAAAAGAGGACCCTGTTCAGTTACCAGAACTTCCTTGTGAAAAGTCTGAAGCACATTTTGTTTTACGAGATGGCGCAGCAGGGATATTCTTAGCGGCTAATACCTTCCCGCGTTCGCGAGAAACACGTGCACCTAAAGTTGAAGAATTACAACGTTTCCGCGATAGAATTTCGAGTAAATTTTATTATTTAGCCGATGCACCTGTTAAAGATCCTGATGGCTATCTAGCCGTTGTCCGTTATAGCCGTAAAACAAAAGAACAGTATGTAATGACCGAACTTGCACCTGAAGCTGAAGGCGCTAAACCTAAAGCAACAGGTTGGACGGCAAAATATATTGATGGAAAATGGGTTGAAGAAGCAAAGAAAAAAGTAAAACCCAAAGCTAAGGCTAAACCAAAAGCTAAAGCGAAACCAAAGGCCAAAGCCAAAGCTGAATAATCAATTTAGCTTAAAATAAAAAAGCGCTACAGTAGCGCTTTTTTTATGTACAGGATGTACGGTATGTCATAATCACATGGATGTGAAAGAATGACGATGTATAGAATATGTGTTCATTGGAACATAATGAGTTCACATTTCGTCAGCCTATGCATCATTCATTGCTAGGTCTATATTGACTATTAAGAGAAATATATTTAATGCTATATCTAGCGATTATTTTTTTAAGTGCTTTTTTACTGTTCCAAGTACAGCCACTGATCGCTAAATTGATTTTGCCTTATTTTGGCGGTGGTGCCGCAGTTTGGACTGCATGTTTGTTGTTTTTTCAAGCATTTTTATTACTAGGATACTTTTATGCACACTGTTTAACCCAAATTAAATCAGTTAAAAAACAGTTAGGTATTCACTTATGTTTACTTCTTTTCAGTGTGATATTTCTTCCTATCGGTATACAAACTTGGGACCCTTTTTCAGAAACAAACTCACCATTACAAAATATTTTGATGCTACTTACCGTATCAATAGGTTTACCCTATTTTATGTTGTCGTCAACAGGTCCGTTAATACAAAGATGGCTAACGTATATCGAAGTAGGTAAGCTTCCTTATCAGTTATATTCATTATCTAATGTAGGCTCATTGCTGGCGTTGGTCAGTTTTCCTTTTGTATTTGAGCCTCTTTTGACGATATCTCAACAATCACTTTATTGGACAATTGGATACGTAAGTTATGCACTATTAATTGTGGCTTTGTTATGGAAAATGTCGACATTAACATTAAATATTCAAGATAATAAAATAAAAGAACGGAACATTAAGAAGACAAAAAATAAATCAATATTAGACCAGTTTTTATGGATAGCTTTAGCTATGGTGGGGGTTATTATATTAGTCGCTACGACGAATGCAATGACACAAAATATCCCGCCGGTGCCATTTCTTTGGATTTTACCTCTGTGCCTATATCTTCTTAGTTTTATTATTAGTTTTCATAGCCCTAAGTGGTATGTTCGTGAATACTGGTTTGCACTTTTTGTGCTTACTGCCTGTTTAGCTTTATTAATGTATTTTATCGGGTCTCAGCTTGATATTGTCTCTCAAATTATAATATATTCTTGCATCTTGTTTATCGCCTGTATGATTTGTCATGGTGAGTTGGCGCGCTTAAAGCCTGAAGTTGAGCAACTGACCTTATTTTATTTGTTTATGTCTCTTGGCGGTTTTCTCGGTAGTGCTTTTGTTGCATTTGTTGCGCAAAATATCTTTGATCAATTTTTAGAGTTTCCTTTGGCAATTATTAGTGTGTTTATACTCTTAGCATTAAGTACTTATGCCCAAAAGGACACAACAATAAAATCACAGACTTGGTTTGTTGGCAGTAATGTGACTTTAGCGATAAGTTTTATTGTTGGGTTAATATATTTGAATGCACTTTTTGTTAAAACAAACGTTGCGAGTGATCGTAATTTTTATGGCATTTTGAGTGTAAAGGATGTCGAAGTTAATAATAAAGTCCAACGTCGTTTAATTGATGGAACAACCTCGCACGGCACGCAGTCCCTAGAAGTCGGAGAGAAAAGATTACCACTTAGCTATTATAGAAAAACCACGGGTGTCGCGCTTGTACTTGAGCAATTAAGAAAGCAAAGACTAAAAGAAGATATATCTAAAAACCTTAATGCAGGCTTTGTTGGTTTAGGTGCCGGTACTTTAGCAGCCTATGGTAATAAAAATGATGATTATGTTTTTTACGAATTAAATCCAGCCGTGATCACAGCAGCAAAAACATACTTCAGTTATTTAGATGATTCATCGGCAAACATTGATCTCGTGCTCGGTGATGGTCGTGTTAGCCTGCAACATCAGCTAGATAATGCAGGGAGCAAACAGTTTGATACTTTAGTGATAGATGCTTTTTCTGGTGACTCTATTCCGCAGCACTTATTAACTCAAGAGGCGTTAATACTTTATTTCAAACATTTAAAAGGTGATGGAGTGTTGGCTATTCACATTTCAAATTCACACTTAGACTTGACTCACTTGGTTCGTGGTTTAGCTCATGTTTTAAATAAAGAAATTATTTACATTGAGACAGATGCAGATAAAGATAATGAACATAATGTTCAATGGGTATTGTTGACGGATAATCAGGTTTTTTTAACAGATGCACGCGTAAAAGCCTATCGTAGCGGTTGGCCAATGGAGAGGTCAGGAGCAAAGAGCGATATAATCTGGACTGATGAACATAGCGACTTACTGTCAGTGCTCAAGTGATGATTAAAATGATTACCAAATAAAAGTAAAAGCGACAATCATTGAGGTGAGATAATTTAACTTATAATGACTCAGTGGTTATAACTGAATTGAATCATTTGATAAAAATTTTACCAGCTACCTTGGTTTTCCATACTCAGCCATGGCTCTTGAGGAGCTAATGAATCATCTTTTTGTAATAACTCAATAGATATGCCGTCTGGAGATTTTACGAAAGCCATATGTCCGTCACGCGGCGGACGGTTGATAACAACACCGGCATCCATTAATTTTTCACAAGTGTTATAGATATCTTCTACTTCAAACGCTAAATGGCCAAAATTTCTACCACCCGTATAGTCTTCTTCAGAACCCCAATTATGGGTTAATTCAATTTCAGGACCACCAACTTCAGTAGCAAGAAAAATTAATGAAAATTTTCCTTTAGGCACGTCAACACGTTTTGTTTCGATTAAACCCAAATGATTAATATAGAATTCTAGCGACTTTTCCAAGTCATCTATGCGTACCATCGTATGTAAAAATTTCATCATTGCTCCTCTGCTATAAAGTATTATTTAGTTAACTGACTTTGTCTTTAAATTCACATAAATCTTCAATTATACAAGAACCACACCGTGGGGTTCTTGCTACACAAGTATATCGACCATGTAAAATGAACCAATGATGTAAATTAAAAAAGAATTCTGTTTTTCTTGGTGTATTTTTGACAATGTTTTTTTCTGTTTCTTCGACTGTTTTACCTTTGGCATAACCTGTGCGATTTGCTAATCGTTGGATATGAGTATCTACAGCAATAAAATAATTACCTTCATTATCTTTTAGTTGTCCAAAGGCCGTATTTAAAACAACATTGGCTGTTTTTCTTCCTACACCGGGTAAAGCTTCAAGTGCTGCTCTGTCTTCAGGAACCTCTCCACCATGTAATTCAACCAACATTTGACACGTTTTTAAAGTGTTTGCAGCTTTTGTATTAAATAAACCAATGGTTTTTATATAAGACTTTAATCCATCGAGACCTAAATCAAGGATAGATTGTGGTGTATTAGCAATAGGGTAAAGCTTTGCAGTCGCTTTATTAACACTGACATCGGTTGCCTGTGCAGAAAGGAGAACGGCAATTAGCAACTCAAAAGGAGAAGAGAAGTTGAGCTCTGTCGTTGGATTCGGATCATTGTCACGTAATCGGGATAATATTTCTATCCGCTTTTCTTTATTCATAAGTATTTATTCTTACGTTATTTTTCATCAAAATTGACACGAACACGCGAAATCTCCGTGTTTTCAGCCTTAGGTTTAGCGGCTGCAACTCTATCGTCTATTGCATTTTTTAAGGCAATAATTAAACCCATTACGATAAAAGCACCTGGAGGCAATATTGCGAGGAGAAATTGACTGTCTAAATGAAATACTTCAATACGTAATATGCTTGCCCATTCCCCGAGTAATAAATTAGCGCCATCAAATAATGTGCCTTGTCCAAGTATTTCTCTTACCGCCCCTAATAACATCAATATTAATAGAAAACCTAGTCCCATCATTAAACCGTCAAAGGTCGCCTGTTTTATTGGATTTTTAGAGGCATAAGCTTCAGCTCTACCGATTATGGCGCAGTTAGTCACAATTAAGGGTAAAAATATACCTAACGATTGATACAAACCAAAAGTGTAGGCATTCATTAGTAGTTGCACACATGTTACAAAACAAGAGATGATTAACACAAAAATAGGGATTCGAATTTCTTTAGGTACCCAGTGACGTATTGCAGACACCGTACCATTTGAACAAATAAGTACAAATAATGTCGCTAAGCCTAAACCAATGGCATTAGTTAAGGTGGAGGTTACTGCTAATAGAGGACACAAGCCTAAGAGTTGGACAATACCGGGGTTGTTTTTCCATAAGCCTTGCCATGCTAATTCTTTATATTCGGCGTTAATTTTCATGATGGGAGGGCTTCCTTAACCGAATCTGTATTTTGACAGTTGCTTTCACTTTCAAATATTTTATCTTTGTGTTCATTAAAGTAAATCACGGTATTTTTTACTGCTCTTACTACAGCACGTGGAGTAATTGTTGCCCCTGTGAATTGATCAAACATACCGCCATCTTTCTTAACCAACCAACGGCTATCATTTTTATTTGCTAATTTTTGGGTATTAAAACTTTTTATCCAATCACTTTTTCTTACTTCAATTTTGTCGCCTAGGCCAGGAGTTTCTTGATGCTTTAATGTTCTTACGCCACTTACACTCCCATTAATATTGATGGCAATGAGCAACTCAATATTACCACTGTAGCCATCAGGCGCAACGGTAGTAATGGCTGCAGCAATTGGATTTTTATTATTTCTGGCGCGATAAACTTTTTGTGAATCTACTGTCCCTAATGCTGCACCGGATAAAATATAACAGTCTCGATAGATAACATTGTTGTAACTGTCTTCGGTAATAATACTATTTAAATTACGCAATAAGTCTTGCTGTTGCTGAAATACAATCTGATCTTTGGTAAGTGAATGAATTAAACCTACGATTGCCGTACAAGCTATGGCAAACAGGGCAAGGATTTTGGAATTTCTATTAACAGCAGTTTTTATGGAAAGTACCATTATTCATTCCCCGCTTTTTTTGATGAGACATTATGTCCATATGTACGAGGGCGAGTATACTGATCTATTAGCGGTGCTGACATATTACATATCAATACTGCGAATGCTACTGCATCAGGATAGCCACCGTACTTTCTGATAATAAATACTAAAAATCCCGCTAAAGCACCAAACACTATACGTCCTTTAATACTTGTAGCACCTGAAACAGGGTCAGTTAAAATAAAGAATGCCCCTAACATACAAGCACCATTAAACCAGTGAAACATAGTTGAAGCGTTACTGTCTTGACTGAATAAAAAAGCAATGAATGAACAAACAAATAAACTACTCAAAAAGCTCAATGGTGTTACCCAAGGTATAGCTTTTCTTGCTATTAAAAATAAGCCTCCTAGGAGGAAGCCTGCATTGATCCACTCCCAACCTAAACCAAAGTTATCACCAAAAACAGGGTTTTCCATACTTTCTGCTATCGTTAAACCTAGTGTTAAGTTTGTTTTTACTGTATCGAGTGGTGTAGCCATAGTGTAACCGTCGATATGAGTTCTCAGCTGTTCTACAGAATATCCGTCAATCGTAAAACCACTGATAATAACCGAAAGTGTATCAACAAAATTTAAAGGTAATGCCATTAATTCAAGTGGTGGTTGCCATGATGTCATCTGAAGAGGAAATGAAATCAATAACATCACATAACCTGCCATTGCAGGATTGAAAGGATTATGGCCTAATCCGCCATAGAGCTGTTTGACGATAACAATAGCGAAAGCTGCACCGATAACTGAAATCCACCATGGTGCAATGGCAGGTAAGCTAATCCCAATTAAGACTGCAGTTAAAATAGCGCTGCCATCAAAGAGTTGCGCTTTTATATTGCGTTCACGTAAAGATAAAATGGTGAATTCAGCGACTAAGGCAGTGATAATAGCCAGTGAAATATGAATTATATTTCCCCAGCCAAAAAAGTACCACTGAGCAAAAATACCAGGAATAGTTGCATAAATGACGAGTCGCATTAATGCAGAGGTTTCACTTTGAACGTGATTATGTGGTGAGCTTGCTATCCAAAAGGCCATAATATTATATCGATTCTTATTATTCGTTTGTTATTTCTTTGCTAGAAGTAGCAGATACTGTAGTTTGTTGTTTAGCAAGTTTTATTGCTTTGGCTTTCGCCACTGCAGCAGCGGTCTTTGTTTTTTTTTCGACAACCGCTTTTTCTGTCTTACTGACTTGTTCAATTTTTTCTTCAATAACGGTGCTATCAACATTTAACACTT
>JASDWX010000109.1:0-15995 GCA_041890515.1 Alteromonadaceae bacterium | reverse complement strand
CTGACTTGTTCAATTTTTTCTTCAATAACGGTGCTATCAACATTTAACACTTTCTTATGAGTTTTTTCAGCAAGCTTTCTAGCTTTAGCTTTCGCCACTGCAGCAGCGATCTTTGTTTTTTTATCAACAACCGCTTTTTCTGTTTTACTGACTTGTTCAATTTTTTCTTCAATAACGGTGCTATCAACATTTAACACTTTCTCATGAGTTTTTTCAGCAAGCTTTCTAGCTTTAGCTTTTGCAACGGCTGCAGCAATTTTTGCTTTTTTATCATCAGCTGTCTTTGGCGCATCGGTGTTTTCGTTAACAACGATAGGTTCTTTAACCGCTATATTTTGTTGAGCGGCAAGCTTTTTCGCTTTTGCTCTAGCAATAGCTGCTACCACTTGACTTTTTTGAGCAACATTAGTTTTAGGTGCTTCTTCATCAGTAGTAGCTTGATTATTCGTTTGTGCTTTCTTAGCTTTTACACGTGCTAAGGCTTGAGCAACGGCTGACATTTCACTTTTTGCTTCAGTTGTTCCAGAGTTCATACGCGCTTTACGTGCTTCTGCTGCAACCTTCTGTTTTTCTTCTCTGGCTATTTTGTCTCTGGCTAATCGCTCTTTTCGCGCTTCAAATCTAACTTTTGCATGCTCTGCTTTTATATCGAGTTGTGTTTGTTGGCGAATTTCAGACTTTGCAATACGATAATAATTGACTAATGGGATTTGGCTTGGACAAACATATGCACAAGCACCACATTCAATACAATCAAATAAATTTAATTTATTGAGCTGTTGGTGATCTTTAGCTTTAGCACTCCATTGCAATTCTTGAGGTAATAATTGAGCGGGACAAACATCGCTGCACTGACCACACCGAATACACTCAACTTCACCAGTACCTGTTGAGTAAGGTGACGATATTTCTTTTTCACTCGGGGCCAATATACAATTCGTTGTTTTGACAACTGGAACCTGATCAGTGGGTAAGCTATAGCCCATCATAGGACCCCCCATAATAATATGCCTTTTATCTTTATTTGGGTAGCCACATTGTTCGAGAAGAAAACCTACAGGAGTGCCAAGTAATGACCAGACATTTTGTGGTTTTTTTAAGGCTTGACCACTGACAGTAACCACTCTTTTTATTAAGGGAATATCGTTTATCACAGCATCTGTAATAGCGAAACAAGTCGCAATGTTTTGCATAACAATCCCCAATGAACTTGGCAATACACCGGCAGGAACTTCTTGCCCCGTTAATATTTGAATTAACTGCTTTTCACCACCAGTTGGGTATTTAGTAGGAAGTACGCACACTTGAATTTTGTCATTATTAGCTGTTACTTGCTGTAATACTTTTATTGCTTCAGGTTTATTGTCTTCAATCCCTATTAGGATATTTTCGGGTGAGAGTATTTTATCAAGAATATTAATACCATCGAGAATTGACGGACAGTGTTCACGAATTAATAAGTCGTCAGCACTGATATATGGTTCACATTCAGCAGCGTTTATAATAAGGAGCTTTATTTTTTCATGAGTACTGACTTTTACTTGCGTAGGAAAGCCAGCGCCGCCCATACCTGAAATGCCAGCTGATGAAATTTTATCAATTAAATCATTGATGGTAAGTTTGGTTACATCAGTACAAATCTGGCGCTTTCGCCATTTATCTTCACCGTCAGGTGTAATAAATAGACATAACTCACTTAAGCCTGAAGGATGAGCAATAACAGCGTTTTTTATTGCACTAATAGTGCCACTCGTAGGAGCGTGAACGGGCACCGCCATGGGATGTGCACTTTTAGTCAGCGCTTGTCCTTTTAATACTTTATCACCAACATTTACTTGTAAATCTGCAGAAATACCGATGTGTTGATGTAATGGCAATATTAACTTTTCAGGTATACTAACCGCTCTGATCGGCTTATCAGTGGTTAAAGATTTTTGCTCAGGCGGATGTATGCCACCATGAAAATCCCAAAAATGTCCCCGCTTTATGCGTTCAATAACTGATCCCACGAAACCTCACCTAATCAAGCTGTACTACTGGTATATTATTAAGATCCCATTGCCAATTTTGTGGCGTTTTAGCGACAGGGATCATTACGATGCAATCAACCGGACAAGGGTCCACACATAAATCACAGCCCGTACATTCGTCGGCTATTATGGTGTGCATTTGTTTGGTTGTGCCTAAAATAGCATCAACTGGGCAAGCTTGAATACATTTTGTGCACCCGATGCAATCTTCTTCTATTATAAAAGCAACTTTAGGTGAGTTATCTGCATCATGATTTTCATCAAGTGGTGGTGGTTCAACTCCCATTAAATCCGCTATTTTTTTGATCGTGTCTTCGCCACCGGGGGCACATTTATTTATGGCTTCGCCATTGGCTACTGCTTCTGCATAAGGTTTACAACCGGGATAACCACATTGACCACATTGAGTTTGTGGTAATAAAGCGTCAACTTGTTCGGCAAGAGGATCACCCTCTACATGAAACTTTACTGACGCAAAACCGAGTATAGCGCCAAATAAGAGTGCCATAGAACCAAGTACTAATATGGCCATTAACGTGGTCATTAGCATGCTCATTACAACTTCACCAATCCAGTGAAACCCATAAAGGCAAGTGACATTAAACCGGCTGTGATCATTGCAATTGCTGAACCTTTAAAAGGTTTTGGGATATCTGCATTAGCCAACTTTTCACGCATGGCTGAAAACATAATAAGCACGAGAGAAAAGCCTAAGGCGGCGCCAAATCCGTAAACGATAGATTCAAGGAAATTATGTTGTTCGTTAAAATTTAATAAAGCGACACCGAGTACGGCACAGTTAGTGGTAATTAAAGGTAAAAAAATACCGAGCAGGCGATATAAGTTAGCACTGGTTTTATGAACGACCATTTCTGTAAACTGCACAACTACGGCAATGACTAAAATAAACATTATGGTTCTTAAATATTCAAGACCGAGTGGTACTAATATATAGGTGGTTACGATATAGCTGAGCAATGAAGCGAGAGTCATTACAAAGGTGGTGGCAAATGACATACCAATAGCTGTTTCAGTACGCGAGGATACCCCCATAAATGGGCATAAACCTAAAAAATTTACGAGTACAAAGTTATTGACTAATACAGTGCCAACTAACAGCAGTAGATAATCTGTCATTTGAAAATTAATTTTATAAGATAATTCACACTATTATCCGACTTTATGGGTCAGATGACAACTGCTCAATGCCCTAATTTTATCTGCATATGTAATATCTTCGTATCGTAATACTTCCACATTGTTGTGTATAATTTACGATGAGGCAAAATTTAGCTATATAGCCTCTGGTTTTCCTAAGTAAAAGCCTTGGCATCCATCAATAAATAATTTCTCTAACGTGAATTTTTCTTCTTGACTTTCAACACTTTCAGCTAAAACAGTGATGCTCAATCTATGTGCTAAATCCACCATTAAACGTATAAAATATTGATTGTTTTTATCTTCATCAATATCACGTGTATAAGTACTATCCATTTTTATAAAGTCAGGCTTTAAATCACGGAAAAACTTAAATGACGTTAAACCAACGCCAAAACGTTCCACGGTAATACGAGATCCAACGCGATGAATCATATCGATAAAACGTTTACTTGTTTTAATGTTTTGTTGCAGACCATATTCAGTGATTTCAAAGATTAATTTTGAGGCAATATTGGGTTCTTTTAATAAACGACGTTCTAACCAAATTAAAAAATGTTCATCATGAATACTACGTGCACTGATGTTGATGCCAAAGAACTGTTCATGAAGATTTTTTGTTTTAATTTCACTGATTACTTTCTCAATAATCATTTTATCCACAGCAACAATCTTGTCGAGCTTTTCTGCCATGGCAATGAATGAAGCTGTGGGCAGCATCTCATCAGCTGAATTTAAAAAGCGAGCAAGAATTTCACCATAAACTTTATTATTTCGACTGTTTGGTTTTATATGTTGAACGAGTAGTTTTACACGTTGATTTGCTAGCACGTTGTCTATCTCTTGACGCCAATTTTGGTTACCGTAATTGGCACTAGAACTCTGTAAAATATCACTGTCACTTTGTGAAAACCAAGAGTTTATCTGATGCGTTTGAGCAACACTTATACCAGTGTCAGCTAGCGCGAGTAATTCTCCAAGTGGCTTATCTTTCTCAAAATAAACCAATCCAGTATAACCAACAGAGTCTAAGTCAGACGCATGTTGGTATTCATTAAACTTGTTCGATATCTCGTCAGCAGCATTTTCTGCTTCCTTTAATGTTACGTTAGGTAACAATGTAGCAAAGTCAGAACTGTTAAGACGATATACACTTGCACCACGGTAGGTTACGGTAACATCTTTAATTATTTTAGCGACTTTTTGAATATACTTATCACCCACACTATAGCCATGTATTTGATTTATTGTTTGCAATTCAGAACAACGTGTTATGGCTAAAACACCAAATCCCACTTGGTTCTCGTCATTAGCAAAAAATTGAATAAAGCGATTACGATTTTCTAGTTTGGTCAACGGATCTATATAGGCTTTCTTTTCAAGTATAGAGGCGTCATTAATATGGGATGATAGTAAAGCTTCTACTTTTTTTAAGCCTGAAGCTAACTCAGGAATATCAATAACTTCATCGTCAGGTTCAAGCTTACTCATTGAAATAACTTGAGCTATACCATCCTTTATTTTTTTATTCACGACGAAAACGAGCTGTTTACTGTTTTTGATACTTAATGAGCAAGCCAAAAATATAATTGCTAAGCTCGCTATTACTGATACTACTATAATTTTTAAGATGAGCGACGTAGCATTATTACCGTTTATTTGATAGCTAACGGTTGTTTTATACTCGTTTGTGAGAACAGCTACTTTAGGGGAAATCAAAGAGACAATCACGTTGGCATAAGGAATATTATGGTCAAATATATCTTTAGTGTCTTTCTTTAGCGAAAACACATGAAAATTCGATAAGTTTATTAATTTTTCTACGTTTTCTATTTGATTTTTTTTATCTGACGTATCAATAATAGCGGAAATTGAATGCTGCATTTCTAATTGCTGGCTAGCGAGAGAAGCAGAAATGAAATAAGTCACCGCTGCAGCGATTATGATATTAAAAAAAACGCCTAAAATGGCGTTGCGAATTAATAATTGTGAATAGCTATACATATATGAGTCGATTTACTACAGAATTAGTCTTATCTTAATTTATAGCATGCTTGATAAACAATTACTAACTGGCTGTTATTTAGGGCTATATATTATACGAAAGCGAATCAATAATATAAGTTCAGCTTTTATTGCTTATCCTAGTAAATAGGCTTGCGATTCAACTGTAGTCGCTATATAATTCGCCCTGCTTAAATATAACAATATTTCACTGAAATTAATTTTCTGGTTATTGCTTAAATGTAATATCAAAAAATATATTTTATATTGTTGTATCGATTTAACGGCTTATTTTATAAGTCACTAGGTTAAATCAACATCGTGGGTTCAGTGATATAAGCCCCGCGGAATGGGGCTTTTTTGTATCTGAAACATTTTTCAGCACGAGAAGTTTTAAGAATTACTGGGCTATAAGCCCTTTTTTTGTATCCAAATGTTGGTACAGGAAATCAAAGTAAGATTTTATTTGGAGAAAATGATTGGCTAAGTTTGAACATAAATTAACAGAGATGTTACGTCCTGCTGTTGAAGAGGTTGGCAAAGAATTATTAGGTATTGAATATATTAGCGCAGGTAATAATTCTGTATTACGTTTATTCATCGACCATGAAAATGGTATTGATGTTGATGATTGTGCAGAAGTTAGCCGGCAAGTTGGCGCTATTCTTGATGTTGAAGACCCTATCAGCAGTGAGTTTAATTTAGAAGTTTCATCACCAGGTTTAGATCGACCTTTATTTGATAAACCGCACTATGAAGCAGTGGTTGGTGAAATTATTGAAGCAAAGCTATCTATCCCTTTAAACGGTCGTCGCAAATTTAAAGGCGTTTTAGTTGCCATTGAAAATGACACATTAGTCGTGACGGTTGATGGTGAAGACTATGATTTAGTCCTTAGTAATATTATTAAGGCTCATTTAGTTTTTAACCATAATAAAAAAAAATAATCCAAAAAATAATAATTAACTAAAAATACGTAGTTGTTCAATTTTATTGCATGAATTTAAGTTGAACTGTTCAGAAACGATTAAAAAGGCTAAGTAGCATGAGTAAGGAAATATTACTGGTTGTAGATGCCGTATCTAACGAAAAAGCATTACCACGTGAAAGTATTTTTGAAGCAATGGAAACCGCTTTAGAAACAGCAACAAAGAAAAAATATGAAGGTGACATTATTGTTCGTGTTGCTATTGACCGTTCAAATGGTGAATTTGATACTTTCCGTCGTTGGTTAGTTGTAGCCGATGACGCAGTAGCAGAAAATCCATTTGCAGAAATGAGTTTGTCAGCAGCACAATACGATAACGAAGAGTTACAGTTAGGTGATTACATTGAAGATCAAATTGAATCAGTTAAATTTGACCGTGTAACAACCCAAACAGCAAAGCAAGTTATTGTACAAAAAATTCGTGAAGCTGAGCGTGCACTTATCGTTGAAGCTTACCAAGAACAAATTGGCGAGCTTGTTACAGGTGTCGTGAAAAAAGCGAGCCGTGATAGCATTATTATTGATTTAGGTAATAACGCAGAAGCCGTTATTTATCGTGATGACATGTTGCCTCGTGAAACATTCCGTCCAGGTGACCGTATCCGTGGTTTGTTATACGAGATAAAGACAGAAACGCGTGGCGCACAATTATTGGTCACGCGTTCTAAGCCAGAAATGTTGATTGAACTTTTCCGTGTTGAAGTACCGGAAATTGGTGAAGAGATGCTTGAAATTAAAGGAGCAGCTCGTGATCCAGGCTCACGCGCTAAAATTTCAGTAAAATCTAACGACAAACGTATTGACCCTGTAGGCGCTTGTGTTGGTATGCGTGGTTCACGTGTTCAGGCAGTATCAACTGAACTTGGCGGCGAACGTGTCGATATCGTTTTATATGACGATAATTCTGCACAATACGTAATTAATGCAATGGCTCCAGCAGAAGTTGCCTCAATTATTGTTGATGAAGATAAAGGCACCATGGACATTGCGGTTGAAGAAGGTAATTTAGCAATGGCGATTGGTCGTAGTGGTCAAAATATCCGTTTAGCTAGCCAATTAACTGGCTGGGAGCTAAACGTGATGACTGTTGCTGACATGAATGAAAAACATCAAGCTGAAAACGATAAAGTTATATCTTTATTTACGGACAACTTAGATATTGATGACGACTTTGCTAATTTATTAGCAGAAGAAGGTTTTGCTACGTTAGAAGAGATTGCTTACGTACCAGCAGCTGAAATGTTAGAAATTGACGGTATGGACGAAGACATTGTTGAAACACTTCGTGAACGTGCAAAAGAAGCGTTAACTACTAAAGCGTTAGCTAGTGAAGAGTCACTTGAAAATGCAGAACCAGCGGCTGATTTATTAGCACTTGATGGTTTAGAGCGTCACCTAGCATTTGTATTAGCAAGTCGAGGTGTAATTACCCTTGAAGATTTAGCTGAACAAGGCGTTGATGAAATTGCCGATATTGAAGAATTAGATGAAACCAAAGCGGGCGAGTTAATTATGGCTGCGCGTAATATTTGTTGGTTTAACGAAGAATAATCCCCGGGAGAATATAATAGATGTCTAACACAACAGTAGCAGAACTTGCTCAAGAAATTGGTACACCGGTGGATCGCTTAGTTAGCCAATTGGCTGACTCGGGCGTGCATAAATCGGCAACTGATTCAGTATCACAAGATGAAAAAGAATCTTTGCTAGAACACTTGAAAAAGCAACATGGTGACGATTCAACAGCTGCACCTAAAAAGATGACGCTTAATCGTAAATCTAAATCTACGTTAACGATGGGGCATGGCAGCAAAGCTAAGTCCATTAATGTTGAAGTACGTAAAAAACGTACTTACGTTAAACGTAGTGAAGTTGAAGAACAACAGCAAGCAGAGGCTGAAGAAAAAGTAGCAGCAGAAGCTGAATTAGCAGCTAAAGCAACAGCAGAAGCAACAGCAGAGGCAAAAGCAATTGCAGATGCTAAAGAAGCTGAAAATGCGAAAGCAGTAGTAGCAGCAAAAGCAGAAGCTGAAGCTGAACGAAAAGTTCAAGCTAAAGCTGAAGCAGAAACTAAAGCTAAGCAAGCAGCCGTAGCTAAAGCTAAAAATGTTGAAGAAGCGCCTGTAAAAGTTGCCGAAAGCGAAGAAGCTAAAAAGATTCGTCTTGCTCAAGAAGCAGAAACAAAAGCTAAACTTGAAGAAGAAGCTAAAGAAGCAACAGCCGCTGCTAAAAAATTAGCAGAAGAAAATGAAGCACGCTGGAAAGAGCAAGAAGCTGAACGAAAAGCGAAAGAAAAAGAAGTTGTACATTTAACTTCTTCTAAATATGCGCAAGAAGCAGAAGATAAAAGTGATTCTGCTGACGAAAGTGGTCGTCGACGTAAGAAGAAGAAAGCACCTGTTGCTCGTGGCCGTAATAATGGACGCGGTAAAGGTAAAACTTTATCTTCGCCAGATAGTTTAAAACATGGTTTTACAAAACCAGTTGAAACAAAATTACAAGATATTCGCATTGGCGAAACTATTTCTGTCGCTGAACTCGCTAATAAAATGGCGAAAAAAGGTGCTGAAGTTGTAAAGGCTATGTTCAAAATGGGCGCTATGGCAACCATTAACCAAGTTATTGACCAAGAAACAGCAGCACTTGTTGCTGAAGATATGGGCTTTGAAGTTGTTCTAGTTAAAGAAAATGCCTTAGAAGAAGCTGTACTTGCTGATCGTAGCCATACAGGTGAAGAAATTACTCGGGCACCAGTGGTTACTATCATGGGTCACGTTGATCATGGTAAAACATCACTACTTGATCACATTCGTGAAGCTAAAGTAGCTGACGGCGAAGCGGGTGGTATTACTCAGCATATCGGTGCTTATCACGTAGAAACTGGTCATGGTATGATCACTTTCTTAGATACTCCAGGTCATGCTGCCTTTACTGCTATGCGTTCACGTGGCGCTAAAGCGACAGATATTATCGTTATTGTTGTTGCCGCGGATGATGGTGTTATGCCACAGACGATTGAAGCGATTCAACATGCTAAAGCTTCTGATGCGCCTATTATCATCGCTGTTAACAAAATGGACAAAGAAGGTGCTGATCCTGACCGTGTTAAGAGCGAATTATCTCAACACGATGTTTTATCAGAAGAGTGGGGCGGCGAAGTGCAGTTCTGTCACGTTTCAGCTAAAACGGGTTTAGGAATTGACGATCTGCTTGATTCTATCTTATTGCAGTCTGAAGTATTAGAGCTAACTGCTGTTGTCGATAAAATGGCAAATGGTGTAGTTGTTGAATCTAAATTAGATAAAGGCCGTGGCCCAGTTGCAACCGTACTTGTTCAGGAAGGTACTTTAAAGCAAGGAGATATCGTACTTTGTGGTTTAGAGTATGGTCGTGTTCGTGCAATGCGTGATGAGAATGGTAAAACTATTCAATCAGCCGGTCCATCTATTCCAGTTGAAATTATTGGGTTAAGTGGTGTGCCACAATCTGGTGATGAAGCAACGGTTGTTAAAGATGAGAAGAAAGCACGTGAAGTTGCTTTATTCCGTCAAGGTAAATTCCGTGATGTGAAGCTTGCTCGTCAACAAAAAGCTAAACTTGAAAATATGTTTGCTAGCATGGCTGAAGGTGATATATCTGAAGTTAATGTTGTGATTAAGTCAGATGTTCAAGGTTCTCTTGAAGCAATCAGTGATTCATTACTTAAGTTATCAACTGATGAAGTTAAAGTGAAGATCATCGGTTCAGGTGTTGGTGCTATTACTGAAACAGATGCAACGTTAGCAGCTGCTTCTAATGCCATCGTTGTTGGTTTTAATGTTCGTGCTGATGCTTCTGCTCGTAAAGTCATCGAATCAGAAAATATTGATTTACGTTATTACAGTGTTATCTACGCATTAATTGATGAAGTTAAACAAGCCATGAGTGGCATGTTAGCACCAGAATTCAAGCAAGAAATCATTGGTCTAGCTCAAGTTCGTGACGTATTTAAGTCGCCTAAGATCGGTTCTATCGCTGGTTGTATGGTTACTGAAGGTATTATCAAACGTAGCGCACCCATTCGTGTATTACGTGATTTGGTTGTTATATACGAAGGTGAACTTGAATCACTTCGCCGCTTTAAAGATGATGTACAAGAAGTTCGTAACGGTATTGAATGTGGTATTGGTGTTAAGAACTACAACGATGTACGTGTTGGTGACCAAATTGAAGTATTCGAAACAATAGAAATTAAGCGTACGCTGTAATTTTAGATGAATGCTAATTGATTTTTCTTATTTAAATCAGTTAGTTTTATTATAAATCAGCAGGCACTTATTGTTTGTAAAAATACTAAATGGGGGCTTGGCCTCCATTTTTGTTCATATATTAAAAGTTATAAGTAAAAAAGCTTACTAACTTTATTAGGAGAATTTCCTATGGCAAGAGAATTTGCCCGTACCGACCGCGTCGGACAAGAAATACAGAAAGAAATCGCAACGATATTAATGCGCGAAGTCAAAGATCCTCGTTTAGCAATGACAACTGTTTCAGCTGTTGAGCTAACACGTGATTTAGCTTATGCAAAAATATTCGTGACTTTTTTTACTAATGAAGCATCTGAAATAAAAAGCTCGATTGAAGTATTGAATGATGCCGCAGGTTTTATTCGTTCGCTTTTAGCTAAAAAGTTACGTGCACGTATAATGCCTCATCTACGGTTTGTTTACGACAGTTCTATGTCTGAAGGTGTGCGTATGAGCTCACTCGTTGACGAAGCTGTAGCGAGTGATAAACATATAGCTGAGAGTTCAGAGCGCGGTGCAACCGCGTCTGATGAAGGTTCTGAACTAAATAACGAAGAAAACTCATAGGGTACCGAGTTAATGGCTAAACGCAGAAAAGGTCGCCCAATTAATGGGGTGATCCTACTTGATAAACCCTATGAGATGTCATCGAACAGTGCATTGCAAAAAGTGAAACGTATTTTCTCTGCACAAAAAGCTGGGCATACCGGTGCATTAGATCCTCTTGCAACGGGTATGTTGCCAATTTGTTTAGGTGAAGGCACTAAATTTTCGCAGTTTTTACTTGATACAGATAAAACGTATCAAGTTACTGCAAAGCTGGGTATTCGCACAACAACAAGTGATGCTGACGGTGAAGTGGTTTCAGACAAAGAGGTCAATGTTTCAAGTGAGCAGTTAGCAGGTGCACTTGAATCATTTCGTGGTACAACAAAGCAAATTCCTTCTATGTATTCAGCATTGAAATATAAAGGACAACCATTATATAAATATGCGCGTGAAGGCATTGAAGTACCCCGTGAGTCTAGAGATATAACTGTTTTTAATTTAGATTTATTACGCTTTGAGGGTGATGAAGTTGATTTAGATATTCACGTATCTAAAGGGACTTATATACGTACGATTGTTGATGATCTAGGGGAGTTGCTTGGCTGTGGAGCACATGTTGCCAACTTACGTCGTAGCGCTGTAGGTAATTATCCCACGGATAAAATGGTGACACTTGAGCAATTACAAGCATTAGTAGAGCAGGCTGAAGAACAAGAGTTATCGGCCAGTGAATTGTTAGATCCACTCTTACTGCCTATGACGACTGCATGTGATGGGATCCCTGAAGTTTTTATTGATGATATGTCGGCGAATTTTTTACGCCACGGTAATCCAGTACAAGTTTCAAATGCACCGAGTGATGGTTTAGTGCAAGTATTTATTGGTGAAAACAATAAAGATGGTGAGTTTATTGGTGTTGGCCATATTGATGATGATGGTTTAGTTGCCCCTAAACGCATTGTTGTTTTAGACGAGTTTTTGAAAACACTGTAATTATATAGCGCGAGATTCTTTTGGTTACAATGGTATATGAACCGAAGGTCTTTATATAAATCAGTCATATTATTACTATTAGAAATTATTTCGTTTTAATACCCTATTAAAGTTATGTAGGGAGAAATATCAGTTGCAATTCCGTCTGTCGCTGATACAATGCGCGCTCTTTTGTCACCTTAGCTGAATTAGTGTTTGGCGCGGTGCGAATTTTAAGTACTTTCGGGTACATCACACTAAGGATTTATTATGTCTTTAAATGCTACAGAAAAAGCTGCAATCGTTGCAGAATATGCTCAAAAAGAAGGTGATACTGGTTCACCTGAAGTTCAAGTTGCTTTGTTAACTACACAAATCAACCACTTACAAGGTCATTTCAAAGAGCACATCCATGATCACCATTCACGTCGTGGTTTATTGCGCATGGTTGCACAACGTCGTAAATTACTTGATTACTTGAAAGGCAAAAACGTTGAGCGTTACACAACTGTTATTGCTAAATTAGGTTTACGTCGTTAAGACAGTCTAATAATTCAAATGAAAAGGAGCCTATTGGTTCCTTTTTTTTTGCTTTAAAATAAATGTACTATCATATTACTTGTAATTGTAATTGTAATTGTAATTGGTATTAGATATCTCATTAACCGCAGAGGATAACGTGGTGCTTCGACCCACTCTAAACATAAATACTGGGCAATCTTTATTCCGAACACATCTACACGGTGAGTTATTAGAAGTAAGGGAACATAATAATTATCGTTGGTTTCATTATGGTGGTGATGTCGTTCAAGCTGCAATTAATACATTGAACCGCGAAAATATCTTGTTACCAGTGCCACAGTCGATGTTACTTTTTTTGTTGTGGCATAAAGGACCGTTAAATGTTTTAAATTTAGGTATGGGGGCTGGGTCTATAGAAAACGCTTTAGATAAATTACCAAATATTCAAGTAACATCGGTTGAAGCTGAATTACAAATTATTGAAATGGCGAAAAAATACTTTTTATCTACTGCAACGCGTAATATATTTCATCAAAATGCAGAAGAGTTTATCCAAACTACAACCGATAGATACGATATTATTTTATGCGATATATTTTATCAGCAGCAAAGCCCAGACTGTTTATATATTTCTAGTTATTATCATGATTTAGCTGATAAATTGAGTGAAACAGGTTCAGTCTTTATAAATTTATATCCTAAAAATAAAGAAAACTTAATACGAATAATGACTGCAGCTAGGCCATATTTCGATTATGTTGCTTTAGTTGAGTTTAATGATTACCAGAATATTGTTCTAGTTCTCAGCAAAACCGCTATTCTGAGTAAAGAGGAGCTAATCTCATCTAATAATTCACCGGATAAACTAACAACAACAAGTTTTGAAGAGCATATCAATAACATCCATTATGTCCCCGTAATAACAAATTAACGATGATTAAAAAGTTATAAGTGAAATTTACGCTTTGTTGCCTAAAAAATAAACGTATTATTGTGACTAATATACATTTTAAGACGTTTTCATCTAGTAAAAACTGTGTAGCCAAGTATAATATCGGAGCAAAATTTAGAACTCATTAAATTTTGTAAAACTAATCAATCAAACTGTATAATTTTTTGTTCAACTTAAGCCGTTCCACTTTTGCTTTAAGTGAATAAATAATTGTACAGATTGGTTAATAATCTAAAAATTAACAATTTATTTAAAAGGAACATACATGTTCAATCCAGTTACTAAAACATTTGAGTTCGGTCAACATACCGTTACTTTAGAAACGGGCGTTATTGCTCGTCAAGCAACATGTGCCGTAATGGCAAGCATGGACGATACTTCGGTATTAGTGTCTGTTGTTGGTAAGAAAGAAGCAAAACCTGGTCAAGATTTTTTCCCGTTAACGGTTAACTACCAAGAGCGTACTTACGCAGCTGGTAAAATCCCTGGTGGTTTCTTCAAACGTGAAGGTCGCCCTTCTGAAGAAGAAACACTCATTTGTCGTTTGATTGATCGTCCAATTCGTCCATTATTTCCGGAAGGTTTTACTAACGAAGTTCAAGTTGTTATTACTGTTGTTTCTGCTAACCCAGAAATTTCTCCTGACATCATTGCTTTACTTGGTACATCTGCTGCACTAGCAATTTCAGGTATGCCATTTAGTGGTCCTGTTGGCGCTGCACGTGTTGGTTATACTGACGGAAAATACATCCTTAACCCATTACAGTCTGAATTAGAAACGTCTCAGTTAAACTTAGTTGTTTCTGGTACTGACTCTGCTGTATTGATGGTTGAATCTGAAGCTGATATTTTATCTGAAGAAGTAATGCTTGGCGCTGTAGTTTATGGCCACGAGCAAATGCAAACAGCAATCACAGCAATTAAAGAAATGGCTGCAGAAGTCAACAACCCTAAGTGGGATTGGACTGCACCTGTTAAAAATGCTGATCTTATTGCTAAAATTGCCGAACTTTCTGAAGCACAAGTTGACGAAGCTTATCAGATCACTGAAAAAGCAGTTCGTTACGAAAAAATCAAAGATATTCGTGATGGTGTTGTTGCAACGTTATTGGCTGCTGATGCAGACCTTAACGTTCAAGAAGCAAAAGACTTATTCCATGATTTAGAGAAAACAGTTGTTCGTGGTCGAATTACAAAAGGTATGCCACGTATAGATGGTCGTGATCCTGAAATGATCCGTGCATTAGATGTAATGACTGGCGTATTACCACGTACTCACGGCTCTGCTGTATTTACTCGTGGTGAAACTCAAGCATTAGTTGTTGCCACATTAGGTACTCAACGTGACGCACAACGTTTAGACACCATAATGGGTGAAAAAACTGACGCATTTATGCTTCATTATAACTTCCCTCCATACTGTGTTGGCGAAACGGGTTTTGTTGGATCTCCTAAGCGTCGCGAAATCGGCCATGGTCGTTTAGCAAAACGCGGTATGTTGGCTGTTATGCCTTCAGCAGAAGAATTCCCATATGCTGTACGAGTTGTTTCTGAAATTACAGAATCAAACGGTTCATCGTCAATGGCTTCTGTATGTGGTACTTCTTTAGCATTAATGGATGCTGGTGTGCCAATTAAAGCTTCTGTTGCTGGTATTGCAATGGGTCTCGTTAAAGAAGGCGACGACTTCGTTGTTCTTTCTGACATTTTAGGTGATGAAGATCACTTAGGTGACATGGACTTTAAAGTAGCCGGTACGACAGGTGGTATTACTGCACTTCAAATGGACATTAAAATTGAAGGTATCACTCAAGAGATCATGCAACTTGCTTTAAACCAAGCAAAAGCTGCACGTACTCATATCTTATCTGTAATGGATGAAGCAATTTCTGGTCACCGTGAAGAGATTTCACAGTTTGCACCACGCATTCATACGATTAAAGTTAGCCAAGATAAAATTCGTGACATCATCGGTAAAGGCGGCGCAACTATCCGCATGCTTACTGAAGAAACGGGTACAACTATCGAAATCGATGATGACGGTACTGTGAAAATTGCTGCAACAAGTGGTGAACAAGCTGAAGATGCTATTAACCGTATTAAAGCATTAACAGCAGAAATCGAAGTAGGTACTATTTACCAGGGTAAAGTTGTTCGTATCGTAGATTTCGGCGCATTTGTTAACGTACTTCCGGGTAAGGATGGTTTAGTTCACATCTCTCAAATCTCTGAAGAACGTGTTAATGCAGTAAGCGATGTATTAACTGAAGGTCAAGAAGTTACTGTTAAAGTACTTGAAGTTGACCGTCAGGGACGTGTTCGTTTAAGTATTAAAGAAGCTGCAGAAAAAACTGCCGCACCAGCTGAAACTGCTGAATAACTTTATACTTAAATAGTTACATAAAAAGGGAGCCTGAAGGCTCCCTTTTTTATATACTCAAATTAAGATAATAAAATATTTCATTAGGTGCATTATTTCTGTGAATAAACTCTTCAAAATAGCTTTTGTCATTGCTATTTCCGCGATACAGGCT
>JASDWX010000108.1:0-11788 GCA_041890515.1 Alteromonadaceae bacterium | reverse complement strand
TCATCAACTGATGTTATATACAGTATAGCAACAATTTAAGGGAACATAGCCATAACAATAATTAGAATTAACTGCATTAATTTATTCAATATGAAGTGCACAACTAATTATATTAATGCTTATGGTCTTTCTTAGGCTTATAGTCCGACTAGATGAATGGCTGTGCACTACCTTCCAATAACCATCAATTTTTCGAATGAGAAATGTTTGGTAGCCACTTTTGTCAAACTCACGGCCACTTTTATTTACTTTGCCTTTTACGCATGTATCGACAAGGGCCCAAGCGAAACTTTTATCTTTACCTTCAAAGTGAATTTCAATATCGCTAAAATCAAGTTTTAAGTATTCAAGGGCATCTTTTTCAAGTTCAACGTGATGCTCAACTAAAGAATTCAGTCCAGCGTTCTGCCCACCACCTCCAATATAACGAGCACTTTTAAAGTCGAGAAAGTTTTTTCTAAAGGGTATTCCATCGCCATTTTCCCAGCCATATTTAATACTCGAAATTATATCGATTATGGCCTTTTGTCCTTGTCGTTATGTTGTTCATCAGTATGGGCGAAGCTCATAAAACTTAACGTAAGTAGTAAAACTGCTATGATATATTTAATCATTATTATCCTTTCTATTATTTGATTTAATTATTAATTTGACCAATGGATACGCACTATTTTCCATTAACCTTGTTTGTTTAAAACAATAGTTTCCATACTTTCATAATGACGTTCTTTGTCTTTGTATGTGCCCACAGTTTTACTACGTGACATTAAAACAATAACACTTCCCATAATATTAACATTCTGGTCTAATGATTCACGATTCATCGCGGCAACATACTTCATATCAGGTAGCATATGTTGATGTGCGTATTCATCAGCAACCACACCAGAACACATCACAGTAGTGCCTCTCCCGATAGCCAATGCAATAAGTAGTTATAATAATTTAATAATTTTCACCTCTGTTCTTTTTAGCAAAAAGTCACCTAACACACGCTAAGTGACTATTTTTTTAATTAATGGTCATGTTCGTTATCACCATCTTTCTATTTCGTTTTTTGCTCAGTTTTTTTCATTTTACTGTGATCCATTTTGCTGTGATCAGCTTTTTCAGCCTTTTTGACATGCAATTTAGGATCATCTGCTGTCGCCGTTAGTGAGAAAGTTATTGCTGGTAAGAGTACCAAAGCTATTTTACTCACTGTTTGAATCAAATGGGGTTTCATGGCTTACTTCTAGGTTAATAAATTATTAAGGATTATTGTGTAAATTCATCAAATGCAATATTGCTTGCATCTACATTCTTTGTTTTCAATAATTCAATGGTTGTACTCATCATATCTGGTGGTCCACACAAATAAAATTCAACATTATTTATTTGACTGATACCTTTAATCTGCAATTTTAAAAGCTCTTGAACATAACCTTTTGCTCCCATCCACTCAGGCGAGGGTTGCGATAACACCGGAAAATAGTTGAAGTGGTCATATTGTTTAGCTAATTGAAAGAATTCACTTTGATACAACAAATCATCTTCAGTTCTAGCCCCATAAAAAAAATGAATCCCTCTTTTAGTCGACTTCCCATTTACACAACTATGTAACTGCTCTTCAATTAGAGATTTAAGCGGAGCCATACCAGAGCCAGCACCAATGAGTATCATCATTTTATTGCTTGATGGTTTTGCATAAAAATCTTCAAAGGGTCCTACGGCTTCTATTGTCTGACCTACAGCTAAGTTACATACATAGCTTGAACCGACACCAGGATGTACACTTTTGTTAGGATCATTTTGTATCTTAATGGTAAACAACAGCTCTTCTGCACCACCATTATTTTGAGCATTACCATTAGCCAAGGAATAATTTCGACTACAGGCGCTATGTTCATATTCCAAATGTTCAATATGATGCCAATGAGGCTTTAACGCTTGCGGTAACCGTTGTGGAATAGAGACACCTTTTGAAGCTGGTATGAAAAAACGCATATGTGCTCCTGCTTTAAAAGCCAGTTTATGACCACCGACAATTTTAAAGCGAAGCTCTTTGATAAATGGGCTGATAAACTCACTACCTGTTAGTTCAAGTAAGTGCTTTTTCGCTTTCGTGATGTCAACAAGTGTTAGCCGCTCAATTTCAGAGCTATTATGCTGACAAGCTAAACGAAAACCTTGCTGCAATTCATCATTTGTAAATTGCGTATAATCTGCCGACGTAACGTTTACTCTTTTATCAAGCAGTACTTTACACTGACCACAGGTGCCACCGCCGCCACACGTTGACGATAAGGCAATGTCATGCTCAATTAAGCCGTTAAGTAAGTTGGTTTTAGTCGATATATCAAACTCCCCCATTGGGCTATGATGCTTATCAAACAATACTAATTTACGGCTTTGTCGCCCCAACATGACTTTATATTGTCCGTTAAAAGCCAATTCAATCGTCCAAATTAAACCTGTTAGTGAAAAGAATAACGTGAAAATAGCAAAAACAATGTTTTGAACATTATTAAAACTGCCTTCACTGCCGTAATCCATAAAGTGCAACATAAAAAAGAGATCAGTAAAACGCTTATCATCATTACTATGCTTAATAACCCGGCCTGAGCCAGCATCTATGTAAACACTCGTATTAATGTAATCAGCATAATTTATCTGCCAAACATGGTTTTTCTCGCGCGGTATATCGTCATAAGGCGGGGATAATTTAACGGCACTGTTAATTATTCCTTGACCTTTATAAGAAGATTGCGCAAGCTTTTTAGCCATTACCTCATCAATGAGGATAAGCTCTCCCGTATAAGCATCAACTAAAGAGTAATTGTTGCTAAAATGGCTATATAACCCTTTTTCATGGGTTAACAAATAATAAGGTTGTGCTAATAAAGATATTTGTTTTAATGATACTGACCGCTTAGATCTAGACAACGCTAGTTTAGGCTCAACTAACTGGCTTAGATCAACCTCCGCAATAACTAGACGTTGACGAAATTGATTGCCCGATGCCTTTTCATGATCCATTAGATTGAAATACAAGCCAGTACCTAACCAAATAAAGAGTTGCAATCCGACCAATAACGACAACCACTTATGCAGTTTTTTAAGGAACAACATTATTTTGTTTCTCATGTCATTACTTTAGCTAAATGCGCTGCGTTTGTCGTATTTTTTGCTCGGTTTTTAAAAATAACAAAGTAACTTAATACTCCACCAAATATTGATGCTAATATTGAAAATAAGGTGAACCAAAATAATAATTGGTTACTGGGATCTTCATCTTCGTAATCCATCACATGCAAGCTAAACATTAAATCAAATATACGCCAAAATTCATGTCGTTTACTCACAAGTTCCCCCGTCTGAGCTGAAACATAAATCGAAGGATTGCCAAAATCATCAAAGTTAACTCGCCAAGCAGGTAAAGCTCGAAGACTTAATTCAAATGGCGGATTTTCTTGAATTAGCTCAGCTTCTGCCACTGCTCCTTTACCACTATAATAATGTTGAGCAGCTCGGATCGCAAACACCTCATTTAACGGAGAAAGCTGCTGGCCCGTTTGAGCATCAACGAGATATTTATGATCACTTTGCTTAAAACGATAAACGGCTCGATCAATGAAAACCTCTACCTCTATGCTTTCGGCATCAGGGTATTGCTGACGTAATTTTGATAACGGATAAGTAATAGTCTCTGCATCAAGTTTAGTTTGGTGATTAACCACCAAACTATCACCATGAATATAATCTATATCAAATATCACCATATAAGCTCCTGATGTTGACCAGATCAAAAACTGAAGGCCCAAAAACACCATTAACCACTTGTGAAATTTCCGGCTAGTGCTTAATAATTTCACTTTAACTCACCTCATTAACGGTATTGTTTAAAGTTGATGAACGCCATAAATAATACAGCGTAGGTAAAACAAGTAACGTGAGAATAACCGCACTGAACATACCACCCACCATCGGGGCTGCAATCCTACTCATCACTTCAGATCCGGTCCCTGTACCATACAAAATTGGTAACAAACCAACAATAACAGTAGCTGCGGTCATCATAACAGGGCGAACGCGCATACCTGCACCAAGCAATACAGCTTGAAGCACATCAGCTTTTGTAGTAATGATATCCTTTTCATAGTGGTCAAAAACCATTGCTTGATAAGCTTGGTTTAAATAGACCAACATGATTACGCCTATCTCTACCGCAACTCCCGCTAACGCTATAAAGCCAACACCAACAGCAACAGAAAAGTTAAAGCCTTCGATGTACATTAACCAAATACTACCGACCATAGCTAACGGTAAAGTGCCCATTATCATTGCTACTTCAATAACATTTCTAAAATTTAGGTAAAGTAAAATGATAATGATAAATAAAGTTAAAGGCACAACGAAAGTTAACTTGGCTTTCGCACGCTGCATATATTCATATTGCCCTGCCCATGCAATTGAGTAACCAGCAGGCAGTTTCAACTTATCAGCAACCACTTTTTGTGCATTAACAACGTATGTACCAACATCTACCCCTTCAATATCGACAAAAGCCCAACCATTTAATCGTGCATTTTCAGATTTTATGCCTGGAGGACCATCTTCAATGAAAACATTAGCAACATCACCTAATGAAATCCGTTGACCATTAGGCGTAACAATCGGCAGTAATGATAACTGCTCTGGTGAATCACGATAATCTTGTGGATAACGAAGATTTACAGGGTAGCGCTCTAAGCCTTCAACCGTTTTAGTGACATTCATACCACCAATAGCTGTTGCTACCACTTGCTGTATTTCAGCAATATTTAACCCATATCGCGCTGCTTTGGCACGTTGGATATCAACTTTCACATAACGACCACCAGCCACTCGCTCAGAGTAAACAGATGCTGTACCAGGAACATCGGCTAAAATCCCCTCTATTTGTTTACCAATATCTTGAATAACATTCAATTGTGGCCCCGCAATTTTTATTCCTACAGGCGTTTTTATCCCTGTTGCTAACATATCAATACGCGTTTTGATTGGCATAACCCAAGCATTAGTTACCCCTGGAAGCTTCACTAAAGCATCGAGCTCTTTTTTCAAACTTTCGGTGGTAACGCCTTCTCGCCATTGTTCATGCGGCTTTAATTGAATAAATGTTTCAATCATAGTGAGTGGTGCTGGATCTGTCGCAGTCTCTGCACGCCCCACTTTACCAAATACTGTTTTTACCTCTGGTACCGTCTTGATCAATTTATCCGTTTGTTGCAGTAACTGCCGCGCTTGTCCAATTGAAATCCCCGGGTAAGTCGTCGGCATATACATTAAGTCACCTTCATCAAGCGGTGGAATAAATTCACTACCAATTTTATCAAGTGGGTATAGACCAACACCAAGCACCATCAATGCAGCTAATAATGTGCTTCTTGGAAAACGTAACACCGTTTTTAAAGCAGGTAAGTAAATAAAGGTCAAAAATCTATTTACCGGGTTTTTATGCTCTGGTAATACTATTCCACGAATAAAGTATCCCATAAGTACAGGAACAAGCGTAATCGCTAACGCAGCAGATGCAGCCATGGCATAGGTTTTAGTAAACGCTAGAGGTGCAAACATCCGTCCTTCTTGAGCCTCTAAGGTAAATACAGGCACAAAACTGACGGTAATAATCAATAAGCTGAAAAATAACGCAGGACCAACTTCACTTGCCGCTTCAGTGACAACTTGCCATCGATTTTCTTTAGTTAATGGCGTTTTTTCCATATGCTTATGCATATTTTCTATCATCACGATTGCACCATCCACCATAGCTCCAATAGCAATGGCAATGCCTCCTAATGACATAATATTGGCATTAAGTCCCTGCCAGTACATTACTAAGAAAGCAGTTAAAATACCTACAGGTATACTGATTATAGCGACCAAAGAAGAACGAACATGAAACAAGAAAATAATGCAAATAAGCGCTACAACACCAAACTCCTCTAACAACTTATAGGCTAAGTTATCTACTGCGCTCTCAATTAAGGCAGAACGGTCATAAACAGGTACAATTTCAACACCATCAGGTAAACCGCTTTTAAGTTGTGCTAACTTTTCTTTTACAGCGTTTATTACTTGTTGAGCATTTTCACCAAAACGCATCACCACAATACCGCCAACAGCTTCACCTTCGCCATTAAGCTCAGCGATACCTCGGCGCATTTGCGGTCCAGTGCCAATATCTGCAACGTCTTTTAACAGTAACGGTGTACCATTTTGGTTAACCCCTAATGGAATATTTTCAAGATCATCAACACCCTTGATATAACCCGTAGCGCGAACCATATATTCAGCTTCAGCCATTTCAATAACCGATGCACCTATTTCTTGGTTACCTTGCTTAATTGCCGTTTGAATAAGCGATAACGGTATGCTAAATGCACGTAACTTGTCTGGATCAACGCTAACTTGGTATTGTTTAACCATACCACCGAGCGTAGCAACTTCTGATACGCCGGGCACAGTTTGTAATTCAAACTTTAAAAACCAGTCTTGTATACTACGTAATTGACTTAAGTCATGTTGTCCCGTTTTATCGACTAAAGCATAAAGGTATACCCAACCAACACCTGTCGCATCTGGGCCTAGTTGTGGTCTGGCGTCCTTTGGTAAATTTGGCGCAACCTGACTTAAATATTCTAGCACTCGAGATCGTGCCCAATATAAATCGGTATCCTCATCAAAAATGACATAAACATAGGAGTCACCGAAGAAGGAATATCCACGTACAGTCACAGCACCAGGAACTGACAACATGGCTGTTGTCATTGGGTAAGTTACTTGGTCTTCGACTACTTGTGGTGCTTGTCCTGGATAATTTGTTTTTATTATTACCTGTACATCGGATAAATCAGGCAATGCATCAATAGGGGTTTTATTGACTGAATATAAACCTGCGCCAACCAAAATAAATGTCGCCAGTAAGACAAAAAATCGATTACCGACGGACCAACGGATGATAGAAGCAATCATAATATATACTCCTAATTAGTGGTTAGAGTGATCAACGCCAGACTCTTCATTTAAAGCAGAGTTTACTGGTTGTTCACTATTAGTTGTTTGAGAAATTTCAACAATAACAAAGTTGCCATCTCTAATTTCAAAAATGAATTCAACCTCCATTTCTTCGCTAAACCCTGTTAAATTTACAACTTTACCCGTAATAAAATCTACCATTGCCGCTGGTCTATCCCACTTTTCAATGGCTGAACGACTAATGTTGATCATGCCGTGATCAATCATTAATGAATTAATAGTGCCCGTCACACTTGCAGAAGAAACGGCAGCGCTTACCTCACTGTCTTGGGTAAGCTCCATGTCACTCATAGAACTATTATCCGGCACATGGATATTAGTTATCTGATAATCACCCGTTGATGTTTTCGTCACCTCGACATGCAAACTAATACCTTCTTTGAGTTGTGAAAAATCTATCGCGTCTGTCGCGATGAAATCCATGGTCATTTCTGGCCAATCCCATTCGGGGATCGCATCATGTGTTAACGTCAACATTTTATGATCAACCATCAAACTTTGTATATTTGCTTTTACCCAAACAGAAGATGGGGCGGGATCCTTATCTTCTGAATCATTGCGATCCATCCGTTTAAAATCAGATGATTTGCTTGATTCAGAATCAAGTAAAAATTGAGCTGAACTCACAATGTCTTCCCCCTCATTAAGTCCTTCAAGTATTTCAACGCTTTCGCTGTCATATCGGCCAACGCGCACTGCGACAGATTTAAAGCTCCCTTCCCCTAAAGCGAGAACAACTCTATCTTGATTGCCCGTTCGAATAAGTGCTTCTTTGGGAATTAATAGAGCTTGTTCATTACCTGTAGTATGAATTGCGATTTGTGCGAACATATTAGGTTTAAAGTCACCGTTTTCATTTTTAAAACGTATACGTACTTTTACTGTGCGTGTTTTTGGATCAAGTGTCGGATAGATGAAGTCCACTTGTCCTTGCCAAGTTTTTCCAGGTAAATAATCCAACGTCATCGTAATCGGTATTCCAGTCTTGACTTGTCCTGCCTGTCTTTCAAAAACTTCACCTTCAATCCAAACTTCTGATAAATCAACAATTGTCATAAGGGTTGAACCAGGTTTCACGAAAAAGCCTTCACGTATCTTTAAGGTTTCGACAACACCTTTTTGAGGCGAATAGAACGTAATTGTTTGCTGAACATTTTTAGTTTTTTTCAACTTTTCGATAGCCGACTTAGGTAATTGTAGTGCTGTCAGTCGGTTTTCAGCAGCGCTGATTAACCTATTATTTTTACGATCCAGTGCTAACAGTAGTTCTTCTTGAGCATTAACTAACGCTGGAGAATATATATCGTATAAAGGTTGATTCTTCTTAATAGGATCACCAACTGCCTTGACGTATAATTTCTCTATCCAACCTTCAACTCGTGGGTGAATATGAACTAACTTATCCTCATTGTAGGTAACATATCCCACTGTATTTATTTCTGTATGTAATGACTTATAGCTAGCTGTTGACGTTCTAACACCTAAGTTATTCACTACATCAGGAGAAATCCAGATGGTTCCTGGGCCTTCATCAGGTCCTTTACCACCATCATCATAAACAGGTACTAAATCCATGCCCATAGGGGATTTCCCAGATTTATCTCTTTTATAGTTAGCATCCATAGGAGCTACCCAATACAACGGTTTTTTTTCATCAGATGCAGAAATAGACTGTTGACTCAGACCTGAAGGAGCCATAAAACTATATGCTCCGATAGTGATAATACCGCCTATGATCATGCCAATAATTATTGGTTTAACATTATTACTCATTATTTTTCTCCTGAAATAGCAGTATATTGGCTACTATGACTTAAATTTGTTCAGTTTTGTTTAAATGCAGTACTGATATTGCCGACAAATAGGTAGTTAAGTTCTAGCAATATTTTCTGTTCTTCTACGTTCAGTGTTAATTCATCTATCTCGGCATTAAGCACAGCAATGCGTGATCGAACAACTTCCGAAAAATCACCATCATCATTGGTATATGCCGTTAACGATGCTTCAGCTTGATCATGTATTTGAGGTAATAACTTTGACTTGTACAGATTCTGTCTATCTTTAAGACGCAGTAATCTTCCTTTTGCACTAGAATAAGAGCCTAAAAGTTGCCTAAGTAGTAATATCTTTTCTATTTTAACCGCTTCTGTTTTAGAAATAGCAGACTGTACTTCTTTATCTTGCCTATTTTCAGTAAAAATAGGTAAATCAAACGTTACACCGACAGAAAATAAGTCTGCTCGACTTCTTCCCATAGGATCATCTGCACGATAACCATAACTAGCACTTACGCCCCATTCAGGTTCATATTTTTGTTTTGCTAACTTAATGCCTACTTTTGTTGCGTTAACTTTCTTATCAACAGCAACTACAGATGGGTGGTTTAAAAAGTAACGAACCAACGCTTGAGGTTGTAACCAGTACTTAGCTTGAACTAAATCAGAATGTAGCAATTCTATTTGTGGGAGTTGTTTTCTAAGCACAATATTATGTAATGAAAAATCAGAATACAAAACAGCATCTTCCATAGATTGGTTTGAAGTTGATAATCGCATTAACCACTGTGATAACATCCCTTCATATCTATTTTTCTGTTGGGCTAATTTATCCAATCGATCTTCTAAACGCGTAAGCTCTAGTTGTGCTCTAACAATATCTTGCTGACGAGTTTTACCTAATGCAGAAGAATAACTCGCTTCTGCAATATCCGCTAACTGCTCAAACAAAGATCTGTTTTTTTCAATTAAGGCAATGATCTGTTGTACTCTGTATGCATCCAACCATAAACTACCTACCGTAACAGCAACCTTAGCTTCTCTGTCCTGTCGTTGAAAAGGGAATGCTTCACTTTGAATGCTAAGTTCTTGGCTTTTAATCGTTAAGGTATTTCCACGGGGGAACATTTGTGCAATACCAATTTTTGCATGTGTCATACCTTCCTGCCCAAAATCAAAGCCATTAGACGGTAGGTTTACCAAACCAATTGATACTTTAGGATCAGGAAATGTATTTACAGCCATACTCATCGATTCAAGAGATCGTTGTTTATGAATGTTCCCCGTAAGCCATGGATCATTTTTTTGAGCTGACTTTATTGCTTTCTCAAATGATAAAGGTGCATTAACATAAGATCTAGGCTGCTCAGCAGCCAGAATGGATAAGCAAACAAGTGACAAAAAACCTGCACTGCACTTTGTGCTAAACTTGCTGTTGCTTTTTTGCTTGCTCATTAGAACTGCTCCTTATATGATTTAACATTTGCGTAAACTTCAGAAGTACCATCGGGTTTAAGTAATAAAACTTTATAAGGTTGAAATTTTTCACCTACCTCCATACCAGGCGTACCAAGAGGCATTGCTGAAACTGACAGGCCAATAACGGCATCAAGTTGAGGTTCGTTCAAAAATTTCTGGATATACTTTGCTGGTATATGTCCTTCAAAAACATAACCATCTTTGGATATAGCGGTATGACAAGAACGATAACGAGGCTCTATCCCTTTATCACTTTTGATTGAAGAAATATTTTGTCGATTATGAATTTTTGATTGGAATCCATTATCATCTATGTGGTTTATCCACTTCTTACAACAACCACAAGTAGGACTTTTATAGACATCTAAAACAATGGATTGTTGCTTGAAGTTTTGAATCTCCGTTTTTACTGTTTTATCTTCGCTACAACCAACGATTAATGCTATTGCTGTAACCGCAGCAGATACTTTTAAAATAATATTTTTGTAAAACATAACCACCCCTAAGGGATATCAATTAACAATTTAAAAATTAATTAGGTTATTTTGAATGGGTTATGAAAGTAATTTCAGAACGTTCAGATCAAAAAAGCCTAATACAGAAATTAAAGATAAATGAACCAAATTTTGGACGCACTTATTTTGTATTTAGCTTAGTATTGGAGGACGGTAGAGTGAGGTTGGTTGTTGGCTTTGTACCAACGATAAATATGAAGGTATTTTTGATGATAAACCTATGATTGGATTATTGCTAGCGTCTTTCATTAACGTAGCAATACTTGAACAACCGCTAGTAAAACAGCTACATGTTTGTACGCAGCAATCATCTTCTGATGTTTCAGAATCACATGAAGAATCATTAGCCATTTTATGGCTGCTATGATCCATCTTGGACATGTTATGTGACTGCTCTTGTGTGCTCATTCCCATCATATGATACGACATAATTGTAGACGCCATCGCTTGAACGACAAAAGTCAAACACACTAGCAACACCATTAATGTTTTAGGAAAATTAAAAGACACAAACAACCAGTAATTATAGTAATTACCTATTATGATATATATATTTTGAATTTATTCAATGAATATTAACCAAATTAATTAAGAACTCATTGCAAAAGACTAACGATTACAACTTTTCAAAGCGTATGATCAAAACTAACAATTATGCTTTTATTATTGAGGGCTATTAGTTTTTAACTCTTACTCAACAATAACCCCAAAAGTAGAATCATCTTAAATATGTTTGTTCGGTGATTACTACTTCCAAAAAATTCAAAAAAAATAGTTTCTCAAAATTAGTACTACAAATAGGAGATAGTGACCTTACTTCAAAGTCAAATTTCAGCTAAAGCGCTTTGTGCCCCAGAGCGAGTTAAAGCGAACAAAACCAACTGTTATTTGTCCTGCTTGAATGGCTTATAGTTCGACCAATCCATTTATCAATCGATTAATCTACTATATTTGATAAGT
>JASDWX010000107.1:2015-12032 GCA_041890515.1 Alteromonadaceae bacterium | reverse complement strand
TTCGGGGTATAGCGCAGCTTGGTAGCGCGTGCGTCTGGGGGACGTGAGGTCGCAAGTTCGAATCTTGCTACTCCGACCACATTTAGTATTAAAGAAGCCAGCGTAAAGTAAAAAACTATACGCTGGCTTTTTTGTATCTGTATTTCTCTGATTTAACATCTCATTCAATAGTTATAGTGTTTACTCTTTAAATATATTTAACTGAGTAATAACCTCTACAGGGCTTGGCTTATAGAAATATAAACCTTGAATTAAGTCTCAATAACAGCTATTCACATAACGCTTTAATGAAATAATCGTCCACTTAAATCAAACCTACTGTATTTTGTTCTTGTTTAATTACTTATAGTTTTATTACTCACTCTTATCGCAGTCGAAAACTTCACTGTTTACTGTAAAATATGTTGCGCCTCCAACAATACCAGCGGCAATGGGATTTCAAGTAGCTAAACTGATAATTCCTGATGTTAATAATGATGTATTTACAGGCGTAATTTCTCTACATTCATCTCAAATTTTTTGTGAATAATTATTTTCAGCTCCTTGATTGTTGTTTTGGTGTGACGAGCTTGCACTACATCCACTTAATATAGATAAATAAAAACATACGGACAAACAAGCTTTTGCTTTATTAAACATTAATTTATTCCTGTAAAGTGTCAAACTAATTATTAGCTAATGTATAGAGCAAAATTCTAAAACCCTGTTAACGGGTAAAATTTAGTTAACGATGATGTGAAGCGAAGCGGAACCAACCTACTTTATTTATCCCCGCTTGAACAGCTTATAAGCCAGATTTTGCATAGCACTTTACGGGTTTATATTTTAGATAAATTTAAAGTATCATTAATCGATGATAATAAATGTTTACCTGCTCGTACTCCGCTTCCAAAAGATTCAACATAGTCTGTATCATCGAATCTTTCTGCATCCTCTTGCATCATTCCAGTGATACCAATCATTGCATTCAGAGGTATTATTGATTAATGCTGCCTCTGTTGATCAAAACCCCCAATAATAGTTAGTTATATGTATATTGAAGCGCAACCTATCTATCTGTTAAAATTAATGCGCAAGCTGAACAATTATTATAATAAAAAGTACCATACTTATACCTTGCCAAAACATAATAGGGTCACGTTGCATAATGGGTGGACGTATTTTGTCCAAAAACTCCTGATTAGGTTGACGCAAATCTGCTACCAATTCTGACACCACGCTATGACGTTTTACTGGTTTCACATTAAGTGCCTTAGCCAAGGTATCATCTATCCATATGGGTAATTCAGACTCGTCATTTATTAAACTTCTATATTTCAATTGTCGCTGCGCAGACACACTCTTCGCTTGCACTATTTCAACACCATAGGGAAATTTACCTGACAACATTTGATACGTAATAATAGCCAATGAATAAATGTCAGACTGCTGAGAACCCCGTTGTCCTAAAAAATATTCTGGTGCAGAATAACGCATAGTACCGCGCATAATTTCTTCGTCAGCATTAGTTACACCCGCAATAAAAGTAGATCCAAAATCGATGATTTTAACAATATTATTACTGTCAATCATAATATTGGCAGGACGTAAATCTTGGTGAATCATTTCTTGACGGTGAAAAGCCTGCAAACCTTTAGCCGTTTGCTCAATGATGTCTCTGACTTGCTCTAATTTAGGTTTTGGGTTGTCTATCATCCATTGACTCAGTGATATTCCCTCAATAAACTCTGTTACTAAATATAAGAAATTTCGTTTTCTTTTTGACAATATGGCTTTTGCAACATGCGGATTATTTAAACGTTTTGCTATCCATTCTTCAAGCATAAAATGCTCAAGATATTGTGTGTCGTTGCGTAATTCAGCTGACGGTATTTTTATAACCACTACTTTACCACTTTCGTTGTCTCGCGCTAAAAACACATGACTGCGGCTACTAATATATATTTCACGCAAAATTTCATAACCGTCAAACTGCATTCTAGGAGATAACTTTGGCGGTAGGGGTAACATAGTGAGTTGGTGAACTTCATCAAGTTGATATTTGGGCACGTTATCAATACGTACTATTTGTACACTGAGGTTATCGTCACTTCCTTCAGCTATCGCTTGATTAATAATTTTGTTGACGGCTACATCTAAATTATTACTGTCAGCAATAGCTTGAGCTATTTGTACGTTAGTTAAAAACTCATATACGCCATCGGTAGCAATAAGATACACATCATTTTTTTCAAGTAATTGGCTTTGATAATCAATATCAAAGGTTTGATCTATCCCCAAAGCACGAGTTAAATAACTAATATCTTCAGATACAACTCGGCGGTGATCTTGTGTCAGTTGCTCTAATGTGCCGCCCGACAATCGATAAATACGCGTATCTCCTGTATGGAAAAGGTGTGCAGTATTTGACTTTAATACTAAAGCGCTGAAAGTACACACATAGCCTTTGTCTTTATCAAAACGATAAGGACTATTAAGTGTTTGAGAATAAAGCCATGAATTTATTGATTTAATTACCTTTTGCACTGAGGTCTTAACTGACCATGAATCAGACGTGCAGTAGTAGTCTTCTAAAAAACCAGCAATAGCCGTTTCACTGGCAATTTGGCTAACATTACTAGAACTAATACCATCAGCCATAGCTACTACAATACCTTTACTACTGAGCATAGGTTCTTTTGGTATAACACTACCGATAAAGTCTTGATTAACCGCTTTTACTCCCTTATCGGTAGCACTGCCAATACTGGCAATTAATGGTAGGTTCACTGCATATTTCCTTAGATAACTGGGGATATAAAGAGTTTAAAATAACAAAAGACTTCGTAACATACATTACGAAGTCTTTTTATTTATCTTGCCAAGCAAGTACATATAAAATGACTTAAAATACCGCTGAGGCAAGCAACCCAATTAAGCTACTTTTCTATTTGGTGATGTTTTAACATGCGTTAGATATAGTGGTAAACCAACTAATAATAAACCACCAGCAAGGTTACCTAAAACTGTTGGTATTTCATTCCATATCAAGTAATCATAAACAGTGAACTCACCACCCATGATCATTGAGAATGGGAATAAAAACATGTTTACAATTGAATGTTCAAAACCCATAAAGAAGAACAACATTACAGGCATCCACATAGCGGCCATTTTAGCGCCAGCTGATGTTGAAATAAGTGCGCCAACTACACCCATTGATACCATCCAATTACATAACATACCGCGGAAAAATATTGTGATCCAACCACCTATACCATGTGCTTGATAACCTAGTGTTCTTGATTCGCCAATAGTTGCGACTTTAGCTGCAATTGCGCCACCGTCGCTACTATATCCGTAGGTGAGAACAAAAGACATGAGGAAGGCTGTAGTTAATGCGCCACCAAAATTACCTATAAATACCAAACCCCAATTTCGCATAACACCACTAAAAGTGACTCCAGGACGTTTATCTAATAAGGCTAACGGTACTAATGTGAATACACCTGTTAATAAGTCGAATTTCATCAAATAAAGCATGATGAAGCCAACAGGGAATAAGCACGCACCTAATATAGGGCTGCCTGTTTTGGTCGCAACAGTAATAGCAAATATTGCTGCTAAACCTAAAATAGCCCCCGCCATAAAAGCGCGTATTAGAGTATCTTTAGTAGACATGTAAACTTTTTGCTCACCTGTGTCTACCATCTTAGTTACAAATTCACTTGGTTCTATATAAGCCATATATCTCTCTGTTAAAGTTTTTTCTAATTATTAATAAATAAGTAGTCTGTTTTATTACTTGAAAAGCAAATTAAATACCAAAATAATAACCTATTGTTTTTATTTATTAAAAATTTATTTAATTGCACATTTAGTGATTTTTATGAACCTTGTTAAAGCGTATGCACCAACATGTTGATGCTAGCTAAAAAGCATCACCAAGATTTATAAGGTAAAAACTTCCCGTTTAGGGTTAAAACTACACGGTCACCATTCGAATTTTCTTCTTTTTCAACATCCATCGAAAAATCAATAGCGCTCATAATACCGTCACCAAATTTTTCTTGAATCACCTCTTTTAAGGTGTCGCCGTAGACGCCTACCATTTCATATAATCGATAAACGAGTGGATCTTGAGGGACAGCCTTATCCCATTCTTTCGTGGGGTATTCCATCAACACCGCCTTTGCCTCGGTAGGTAACCCCAGCACTTGTACCAATTTTTCAGCTTCCGGCTCAGGACAGCTATTCATCCCTAAGCAAGCAGATGTGGTCCAGACCACTGACATATCAATTACGTCAGCAATACCCTGCCACGAAAATTCTTTCTCTTTTTTAATAGCGAATATCGCTTCTGTTACATCAAGTTTATTCATAGGTTGTCCTCTATTTAAGTAGTAAATGTGTAATGGTATATACCCAAACGACTTCAAAATGCTGCTAATAAAGAATGCGCTTTCATCAAAACAGTGCACAGTTGTTAAATAAGCTTCATATTTGTGCTTACTTAACGCAATGTACATTTATCAAACGCCGTTTTCATCCATGACAATAGCGATAACCGTGCCAACAACAAAATAAAAAATAACCCATTGTAAAATATCGGAATTATTAAAAAACCAATAATAAGAAGTGACCACGAAATATCGTGACAAACGATATTTCGGTGTATAAAAGCGAAATATCGTGGTTTGGCTTGAAAATTGCTGGACTAGAACAAACAACATCAATCAATAAAAAACAATATAGGCTGAACGGTCAGAAATAAATGGTGAACTAAAGCCTAAATATCGACGCAACTACTTGGAGTAGCTTTTGAAAGCACACTTATTTTCACATGCACCTAAAGCACTATTATTTATTGACCCTGTAACCAATAAAATTTTACAAGTTAATAATAAAGCAACTGCACTATTTGGTATTCATCCCTCTGCGTTATCAACATTCACCGTAACGGAATTTTTTAGTGGCTGCTTAGGTAAACTTTTTCATTTCACCCAGCAAGTATTAGCCCAAGGTGAGGCATGGTCCAGTGACCTATTTATTTTTAACAGCAATGAAAAAGTTTATCTCGACATAACCGCAACCTGCATCGACAATCAGCTGTTATTTTCATGTGACAATGCCAAAATCACCTTTGCCCGATATCATCAAGCCATTGCACAATCTGAGTACCAAGCAGGTATTGTTCATTGGAATGCTAATGAAACAGTTTTTGAAGAAATAGAACGAAAAAATCAATTATTACTAAGCGCGGTGGGTGATGGTATTTATGGTGTTGATGTTAATGGCAATACTACATTTGTTAACGCCGCGGCTGAAAAGCTATTAGGCTGGAAAAAGTCTGAACTGGTCGGTAGAAGTATTCATGACATTATTCATCACTCTTATGATAGTGGCGAACAATACCATGCGCACAACTGCCCTATTTATTCTGCCTTTAAAGATGGCGCGATACATAATGTTGATGATGAAGTATTTTGGGATAAAAGTGGCAAGCCTATCGCTGTAGAATACAAAAGTACACCCGTAACAGAGAATGGACTGTTGATTGGTGCCGTGGTTATTTTTAGAGACATTAGCCAACGAAAGTTAACACAAACAAAGTTACTCAGCTTATTAACAGAAGTTGACTCACTCAAAGCGCAGCTTGAACAAGATAACGCCTATTTACTTGAAGAGCTCAACGCAGATTTTAATCACCATCAAATAATTGGCCAAAGCATTAAAGTTCAGCATATGGTGCAGCAAATAGAACTAGTGGGCGAAACAAACGCTAATGTATTAATTACTGGCGAGTCAGGTACAGGTAAAGAACTTATTGCCCGGGCTATTCATGAAGTGAGTGATCGAAAAGCGCGGCCGTTAATACGTGTGAACTGTGCGGCCATACCCGCTGATTTATTTGAAAGCGAGTTTTTTGGCCATGTGAAAGGCGCATTTTCAGGGGCTATTTCTGATCGAGTAGGTCGGTTTGAACTTGCTGATGGCGCTACTATTTTTTTAGATGAAGTGGGCGAAATTCCGTTGCAACTTCAAGGGAAATTATTAAGGGTATTACAAGAACAGCAATTTGAACGTGTGGGAGAGTCTAAAACTAGAAACGTGAATGTGCGGGTAATATCAGCAACTAATCAGCATTTAAAAACATTAGTAGAGCAAAATAAATTTCGAGAAGATCTCTATTTTCGATTAAACGTATTTCCTATTCACTCACCAGCACTGCGCGAACGCATTATAGACATCCCTATATTAGTTAAGCATTTTATTGATAAAATATGCTTAAACGTGAATCGTCCGTTACCTAAAATATCCATAGCACAAATGCAGTATTTAACGCAATACCATTGGCCAGGCAATATTCGAGAACTTGAAAATATTATTGAACGACAAATCATTTTAGCCAAAAATAATGAAATTGATTTTGAGTTTTTGTCGAATGATACAACTAACAATAGTGCCCATGTAGAGACTGTTTCGATTCAATTACCCCCCTCATTAATGAATGCACAACAGCAAAAGTCACATGATAAAATTAATTTAACCACCGCACTAAAACAATGCCAAGGTAAGATTTATGGCAACAATGGTGCTGCCGTTCTGCTGGGTTTAAAACCTACCACCTTGTCTTCACGTTTGAAGAAACACAGAATTAATCGCCAAGAATTCATCACTTAGCTGAAAATAAAAAGGTGTTCCTCATGCTAAAAACTATTGTAAAAAATTGATTTAAAAGTATTTTTAAAGGCAAGTAACTATAAAACCCATTTAAAATGAACATGGGGATAACATAAAAACCAAAGGGAACAACAATGCAAGTAGATTTATCAATAGAAGAAATAAGGCAGCCATTACCTAACTTTACGGTTGATACAGCGATCGCCAAAATACGCAAAGCCGAAGATGCATGGAACACCAAACAACCTGAAGTGGTAGCATCAGCCTATACATTAGAAAGCACATGGCGCAATAGAGACACTTTTATTCAAGGTAGATCTGACATTGTCCGCTTTTTAACTAAAAAATGGCAACGCGAACAACATTACAAACTAGTAAAGGAGCTTTGGGCTGTCAATGAAAATAGAATAGCAGTGCGTTTTGCTTACGAATGGCAAAATGAACACGGGCAATGGTTCAGATCTTACGGTAATGAAAATTGGCAGTTCAGTAATAAAGGCTTGATGTGTATGCGACACGCAAGTATCAACGATATGAAGATTGAAGAGAGTGAGCGTAAATTTTTATGGGAAGGTGACAAACGCCCAGCAGACCATCCAAACTTAACTGAACTTGGCTTGTAGCATTATTGTATAGTTAACGTAGTTATTATGTATACATAGTAGCAACTGTTAATACTTAGGCTAACTGCATTTTTATTAAGTTTACATGTAATTAGGGAAAGCGCTTATGTCCTATTCATGTATGCTTGGGCGTTCGCTAGCCCATGTGTACTTTACAAAAAGACATACATTCTAAATTTACATAAAGCTTCGACAGCGACTGCTTATATGATGATGGTGGCGCCAACAACATCACTTAATTGGGTCGCGTTAACTTTTAAATCATTTGAATACTTCCAAGTACGTCATGGGTTATTATATTTGGGCATAGATACCTCATCTTTAGTTAGATTTTGGTGTCCGTTTTATCGAGGGTAGATCAATAAGTAAAAATATTTATAGTGGGAGCTAAGTTTAAAGAGATGCACCCCCACTTAATTACTGATAAAAAATATATAACATAACGTATTCATGATTTTAGTTATAAAAACCTAAATTTATAACAATTTTGCTATTCTTCAAGGGCTAAGAATGCCATTTTCATGATGCTTTCGAATGATTCTGCACCCGCAATAAATAAACCATTATGGCAAAACATAGCATCATCAATTCCTATTGCTTCTTTAAATATATCATCGGATAAACCCGCCCATGATTTAGGTAGTGGTTTTCTATCTTCGAATGAACCAGGTTCAACAGGTACGGTTTGAACTATCCATTGGCCGGATTGAGATGGGTAAATCATATACAAAGCATCTGCAGATAAGGCGTGGACCGTTTTTTTCCATGGGCTATATTTTTCTAAGACTATCAATTTTGGATCTTCAGCATTATCAATAGCTTTAGCCACAATATCTTTTGCATTAATACCGCCGGTAGCTGACGCAATAAATCGAGTTAACATACGTGATGCAAAAACAACGGCTTCATTAAAACAATCATCAAACTGGCTGTCTTCCTCCCACGTAGGGTTAAACATTGAAATAGTATGGCTAAGGCTAATACCTTTATATATACCTTCCACATGACCACAATCAATAGCATCAATCGTTGAAACTAAACCGGCATCAACAGAGTTTGCAACTTCTTGGTTACCCTGACATATTTCTAGTCCATATTTTTTCCAAACCAAACCAAATGATGAGTAAGGAATGCCATTTTTGCGTTGACCTGCACCACCACGTTGATGATGATCAAAACGTCCAGTATCAGCGTCATACTCTCCACCTACATCAATAACAATATCAGCCTTGGCAATAAGATCTAACTTACGTGTACGTATAAGGTTGAAAGAAGGGAATATATTCTTAAGTGCTGCAACACTGAAAACATCATCAGCATGAAAATTACCATTGTGAGTTGCTACTGTTATATTAGTCATTAGTTTGATTTCATTTTAGTAAGGGGAGAAGAAGTTATTGAGAGTAAGTTTACTGCTTAATATATTATATCGGTAAAGTTACGTGCAAGATTCTATACGAAGATAGCGAGCAAAAACAGATGATTATTAAGATCTAATAGATAAAAGTTACGTCTGTGAAATATTTTTAAATATAAGAACTTAATAATAAATAGATCTACATATAAAAAAGTTCAAATAAATGCTATTTGCTCAGTTCATTTAATGTTGTCACTCTGGCAATTCCAACATATTTCGAAGGAAGGATTATTTTTTTCTGAACAGTTATTACAGACCCAATCATCGCCTTTGATAGTATTGTGTGAAAATTCCAAAATTTCCAATGCATGCTTAAAATCTGCGTCATCGATGACCCAAAGTTCAGGCCAAGCATCTATAGCTGAGATTTCTCCAACCGCCCCCTGTGCAAACTCATTTTTTATAAATGTATTAATATCATGTGATTCAATAATATTTTTTATATTATTCACAAGAAAATTATTGTCGTTGGAATATAACATTTTCATGATTGGATACTCGTAAATGTCTACAATGGATGATATAAATTTAGCTGAGGTGTTAGAAAAAAACAGCGAACTGTTTTCTTCTCATTAATTATCCTGTTATTCGTTATTGATAGTTACCTGATTCTCATCAGCTTCATGAGAAGGTTGAACGTCATGATCGGCATTATCGCTTGCACTCGCTTTTTTCAAGCGTTTATCTTCTTTCTTTTTCTTTTTAGCTATTTCTTTCTGACGTTTCTCGAATGAGTAATTTTGCTTAGCCACTGGTATTTCCTCTACATCACTTAAAATTCTAGCTTTAGGATACGGTATTTTCTCAACAATTGCTCAGTTCATCGCATTGACTGTAGAGACATAAACAAAAAGCATAGTTTAGCCACTATAAAACATTAAAAAACACTTCACTCAATTAAAATTTTAGGCAAGTATGTGTTGACTGATATGCTGGTTGAACTGTATTAGATCAAAAGATCCCTTTATTTCAAACTTAGCCATGCCTAATTCACTGAGATAAACTTCAATTTCGCAATCCAAATCTAATGTTCCAGAAGATTCAACTGAAAATGCTTGAATTTTACTATAAGGTAAAGAAGTATAATCAACTTTAGACCCGGTGATCCCTTGAACATTGGCTGCAATAATTCTTTTATTTGTGAAAACAACTTGGTCTCTGATACTTTTAAAGCCAGCAAAAATTGATTCACCATCAATTAAAAACTTGTGAAAATCTTCTCTAACATCATCTATTTTAATGGGTTTCAATTTGAACACTGATGAATTTTTAAAATCTATCATACATACTTTAAAGATTAATGATTACCCTATA
>JASDWX010000107.1:0-2005 GCA_041890515.1 Alteromonadaceae bacterium | reverse complement strand
AAAAATGGCAAGTCATCATGATTAGTAATTAAACTTGTACTATAAAACACCAAATAGTTACGCGTTACATTTAAACTATTGATTTTTGGTTACTAATATATTTTTATGTGTAAATAAAATATATTTACTTTTCTTGAATAAAAGCCAAACACTGAGTATTGTCACCACGAAAGATAATTCTTTCCGATTTCTGGCCTAATTGATATTGATACATAGGGTCATAATATTCACAAAGTAACGGTTTTAACCAGTCTAGGTGATAGTGAAATAGACCCTTTTTTTGATGAGTTAAAGCGTTACTCTGTATGTTCTTTAATTGACCATAACGTTCAGTGCCCAGACGTTTTCGTACTTTAAATAAACCGTGTTCTAGGTACTGGCTAAAGCCTCTAAAACCTAGTTCAGGACCATAAGTAGCTTCGAATTGAACTGTCATCTTAATGATATACTCTTGATATATCTGCTCGAGTCGATAGTCTAAACTTTCTTCAATGACTACAACGGGTGCCAGTGCCATGGCTTGACGTAAACTTTCAGGTAAATGAACGCTACCAATTAATCGGCCTTCATCTTCTAAAATCAACGTATCTGCTAAGGAATAATCACCCAGGATATATTGCTCAGCCAATTTATTTTCAAAGTTTATTTGACTTGACTGTGGTGTTACAAAACCACCAAAACTTGAACCTCGGTGTCCCGCCGCTCCTTCTAAATCTAAACTATTAGCACAATGCGCTAGAAAAGGTGTTTTTCCACTACCGGTATTACCGGCTAAGATAATTAAGGGATGTAATGCCAATTGTTCCAATTCACTCATTAAGAACTGACGAAGTGCTTTGTATCCCCCGTTAATCAATGGATAATTAACACCCGATTCTTTTAACCAACGTTGCACAGTTTGTGAGCGCAACCCGCCGCGAAAACAATATAAATAGCCGTTTTTATTATTCTTTGTAAATTCTTGCCATTGTTCCAGTCGACTCTCTTTATTTTGCCCTGATACAAGAGAATTACCTAAAAGTATAGCGGCTTCTTGTCCTCTTTTTTTATAACAAAGTCCAACTTCTGCTCGTTCATCATTATCCATGAGCGGATAATTAATAGATTGATTAAACGCGCCTTTTTCAAACTCGATAGGCGCACGTAAATCCATTAAAGGTATTTTATTAGAAATGATAGCGCGGAAGTCTTCACTATTAGCTCGCTGTATATCTGAAGTATTGACGCTAGCTACTGCCATTACAACAAACTCACAACGGGTGAAATTTCTGTAACAAGTTCACCGATAGGTTGTAGGTTAAGACCATTATCTTGGCAAAGTGTTTCAAACGCTTCTCTGCCATCTGGTTTAACAGCAACCAGTAAACCTCCACTTGTTTGCGGATCACATAATAATGTTTTCTGTTTATCGTTTAAGGGCCCAACATCATCGCCATAACTGATAAAGTTACGATCACAACCACCTGGTATACAACCTTGATCGATATAATCATGAACGAAATCAAGACAAGGGACTTTATTGAAGTCTATAACGGCAGCAACTTCACTGCCCTGACATATTTCCAAAAGATGTCCCAAAAGTGCAAATCCAGTAACATCTGTCATCGCGGTTACACAATCAAGTGCTGCAAAATTTTGCCCAATAACATTTAAGGTTTTCATAACATCTGGTGCTATGTGTGCGTGTTCAGGTAATAGTTTCCCTTGTTTTTCAGCGGTAGTTAAAATACCAATGCCTAACGGCTTAGTTAAATACAAAAGATCGCCAACTCCTGCCGTATTATTCCGTTTAATGTGTGCATTATTAATCAAGCCTGTAACAGCTAGACCGAATATAGGCTCAGGTGCATCAATGGAATGTCCTCCTGCTAAAGGTATACCGGCTTCAGCGCATATTGCTCTAGCACCATCAAGCACTTTTTGCGCGACCTCTGGCGCTAAAATATTTACTGGCCAGCCTAATATGGCTATTGCCATTAACGGTTTTCCACCCATAGCATATACA
>JASDWX010000106.1:0-12035 GCA_041890515.1 Alteromonadaceae bacterium | reverse complement strand
ATGTGTCTGAATGACGATGTTCAAAATTTAACAAGTTACTTATTCTAATAATAAGGTAATAAAAATCAAAAGGGTCACCGATCAAAGAATTGAAAGAAAGACAAAACTGAAAACCAATCTACACTTAATTCATTATATTATTAATTTTTGGAATCGTTTTGTTTGTATCTAAGGCTATTTATGAGAACTTACCTTTTACCTACTTTATCATTAGTGGTTATTTACTCACGTTTGAAATGACATGGCCAATACTATCTTCAGCAGGTTTATTCTACAGCGCGGCTTGTGTTACGTTAGTGTCGCGCTCAGCAAACAGAAGGCTTGATAAGCAAAAAAAACTGGGTATTAAAAATAAAACACCTGAATTGCTTTATGAATACTTACCTTATATTTATAGTGCAGTAGGCGTTTTTACAATAATGGTTACAAAAAACCCATTATTTCAATTTTTTGCATTTTCTTTACTTGTTTTAGCGGTTAGAAATTTATTATGTCGCCATAAAAATCGAACGAGTGGCGTTAAGCTATTTTAATCATTATCAGAAATGTTGGCGTTCGGTTGGTTCTCATCATCTATAGCTAAAGGCCACCCACCCATTTGTTGCCATTTGTTCACAATAAAACAAAAAAGCTCAGCCGTTTTTTCAGTATCGTATAGTGCTGAATGCGCTTCGTTATTATTGAACTCTAAGCCCGCAGCCAAACATGCTTTAGCAAGTACGGTTTGTCCGAGTGCTAAGCCAGATAATGTTGTGGTGTCAAAACTAACAAAAGGATGAAATGGAGAACGTTTTATTGAACAACGTTCGGTAGCTGTATTAACAAAACCTAAATCGAACGAGGCATTATGAGCGACCATAACAGCACGTTGGCATCCAGCTTTTTTCATCTTTTTACGTATTAATTTAAAGGTATCGGTTAATGCTGTGTATTCATCTACAGCGCCACGTAAGGGGTTGGTTGGATCTATACCTGTAAACGCTAATGCGGCTTTTTCTAAGTTAGCCCCTTCAAAAGGGTTAACATTAAAATGAATGGTTTCATCAAGCGAGAATTGTCCGGTGTTTTCATCAAGTGATAAAGTTGTGGCAGCTATTTCTAGTAATGCATCTGTTTGCGCATTAAAACCCGCGGTTTCAACATCGACAACAACAGGGAAATAACCTCTAAAGCGTTGGGCAAAAGCACTTTTAGCATTTTTATCATCAGAGTTATTATTTTTATCTTGAGGGCTTTTACTCATAGTTACATCTTTTTTAAGTTAATATTCAGTTTCAATAAACAAATTATCGCAGAAATAAATTGGAAACACTATGCGAACACAGTGATGCGGCTTTAAAATTATGAAAAAATTACGGATAACTGCTAAAGTTATAAAATACATTGTCGATAACGGATACGTGGCAGGATAAAAAGATAAATATTTTATGAAATTAATTATCATCTCAATATTATTATGCGTATTTGTAAGTCAAGCCAATGCTGGTATTCGGCAGTATGGTGCTGATTTAGAACATGCTAATTGGCAGTTAACCAATAATTCTCGATTACAGTGTACGTTATCGCATCAAATACCTAATTATGGCGAAGCAAAATTCTATAGTACGGCAAGCCGTAAAATGAATATGGAATTTGAGCTCGACATGATGCGTTTGCCTGATAACTATTCTTTAGCGGAAGTTCGTTCTGTTGCCCCTAATTGGCGACCTGGAAAAAGTGGACGGACTATTGCTGATATGAAACTTCATAAACAGTTCACTCCAACACTGCCTAAAAAAGTTGCCTGGAATATGCTCAATGAATTAGAGCAGGGGATGAACCCAACTTTTTACTATAACGATTGGTATAGTGATAATGAGCTGATTTCAGTCGGTATTTCTACAGCCAAGTTCAACCGTGCTTATCAAGAATTTATTGGTTGTGTTGGTAACTTACTTGACTATAACTTTGACGATATCTCGTATACTGTTTTGAATTATCAATTTGGCGGTGATAGCTTAACTAAATCATCTAAAAAGCGTTTAACGATGATTGCAGAATATCTTACATTAGATACAAATTTAGAATTAGTCCTTATTGACGGTTATACCGATAGTTATGGTGGTCGAAATGATAATTTGAAAGTGTCTAACCGCCGTGCAAAAACGATTCGTGAGCATTTCGTTAAAAACGGTATTGACCCGAGTAGAATTGAAGCAAATGGTTATGGTGAAAAACGTCATATCGCTTCTAATAATACTATTATTGGCCGAGCTCAGAATAGGCGTGTAGTTATTCGAATGGAACAACCGTAAAGACGAATTTACTGTAAAAACAAATTTTTATCAATAATCAGTTGAATAGGCTGGTAGGTTATCTTAATCTACCAGCCTATTTTTTTATTGGATCTTTCATAATGAGACCATTGTTTAAATCTTTATTCGCTTTGTTGGTTTTATCAAGCTTTACCAGTTTGGCAAAAACTAATGATGCATATACTTATGCTAATTACGACCAAGTAAAAACAACCCATATTTATTTAGACCTAGCCGTTAATTTTAATGAAAAATCACTTTCTGGTTTTGCTGAATTATCGTTAGACTGGTTAAGCAAAACATCACAACCTATAATTCTTGATACTCGTGACTTAATTATCCATCGTATTATGACACAAACCACATCAGGTCAGTGGCGTGGTGTAAGTTTTGACATTGCTGAACGTGATAGTGTTTTAGGTTCTAAGTTGACCATTAATAATACCTTTAAAGCACAGAAAATTCGTATTTATTATCAATCTACTGCAAAAGCGTCAGGTTTACAGTGGTTATCTCCAGAGCAAACTGCTGGAAAAAAACATCCATTTCTCTTTAGTCAAAATCAAGCGATTCATGCACGTTCTTGGATCCCCGTTCAAGACACGCCAAGCGTACGTGTAACTTATACTGCACGTATTACTACGCCTGATAATTTATTAGCCGTTATGAGTGCAAACAATGAACCAGATACGGCTCGTGATGGTGATTATTTCTTTAGTATGCCTCAAGCTATACCTGCGTACTTGATTGCGATTAGCACAGGTGATTTGCAATTTAAGTCAATGAGCAAGCAAACGGGTATTTATGCTGAAGCGAGTATTTTAGATGCCGCAGTTGCTGAATTTGATGATACTCAAGCGATGATTGATGAGTCTGAAAAATTATTTGGACCTTATCGTTGGGGTCGTTATGATTTACTTATTTTACCGCCTAGCTTCCCTTTTGGCGGTATGGAAAACCCTCGTTTGTCTTTTATTACGCCAACCGTTATTGCGGGTGATAAGAGCTTAGTTAACTTAATTGCTCATGAACTTGCTCACTCTTGGTCTGGTAACTTAGTTACGAATGAAAGCTGGCGCGATTTATGGTTAAACGAAGGTTTTACCAGTTACGTTGAAAACCGCATTATGGAAGCTGTCTTTGGTGAAGACAGAGCGATTATGGAACAAGCGCTTGGTGCACAAGATTTGAATTATGAAATTGCAGAATTACCGCCTGGTGATACTCAGCTTTACATAGACTTGAAAGGACGAGATCCTGATGATGCATTCTCTGGCGTACCTTATGTTAAAGGTCAATTATTTTTAATGTTCTTAGAAGCTAAGTTTGGTCGTGATAGATTTGACTCATTTATTCTAGATTATTTTAATGGCCATGCTTTTGAAAGTTTAGGAACAGCTAATTTTGTTATTTATTTGAAAAAGCACCTTACCCATAAATACCCAAATATTGTTAGTGATAAAGAAATTAATGAATGGATATACGAGCAAGGTTTACCAAGTTATGCACCTAAACCAACCTCTAGTGCATTTACCACAATCGATGGCTTAATTAATCGTTTGAACCTTGATGAAATAACATTATCAAAATTGCCGACTGAAGCGTGGACACTTCATCAATGGTTACACTTTATAAATAACTTGCCAGTAACATTATCTACTGAGCGAATGAGCGCACTTGATGAAGCCTTTAACTTAACGGCGAGTACCAATGCTGAAATTGCTCATGCATGGTATTTACTCGCCTTAAGAACCGGTTACGATGCAGTTTACCCTGCTATGTCAAAATATTTAATTTCAATTGGTCGTCGTAAGTTAATTGTACCGCTTTATAAAGCGCTCGCTGAAACACCAGCAGGAAAAGCTTGGGCACTTGATGTTTATGCAAAAGCACGTCCTGGTTATCATGGTTTAGCTCAAGGCACCATTGATAGTGTTTTAAAAGGTAAATAATACATCTAGTGCTACTTGCTTTTTAAAGTCAAAACGCCACGCTAAATAACTTTAGCGTGGCGTTTTTCATTTCAATTTATTATATGATTTTTAGTTATTTACTCGTAATTTTTTCAACAATCACATCGACTTGTCTCAGGTTGTTTTGATGCGAAATCACCACACGAATATTCTGCATTTCTTGATTAAAGGTTAACGTTAAGCGACCACGTTTCCTTTCTTGTGCTAGTGGCAGACCATATTCTTTTTGGTAAAATGCAATGATCTCTTCTTCTGTACTTTTTGAAAAGTAGTTAACAACTGCAGGCATTTTATCTTTGAACTCGGCAAAAATACGCGCATCACTCATCGTTGGGATTGATAATGTTACGCTCTCTTCTGCAACGGCTAAGTTGGCATTTACCAAAGTAAAAGCGAACAAAATTGCACTTAATGAATAAGCCGACTTTTTGTATGTATTTGAAACGTACTGGTTAATCATAGGTTTGGATCCTTTCACTGATTGCTCTCAATTTAGTTTGTTGAAACGTAACTATCAAGGTAATTTTTAACAATCTGAAACTTATGTGTATTTAGTCACTGTTTAAATAATACATAACAACAGGTTTATTAATCATCTATTTGTATGAAAATAGCTAACTATATGATTAATAATTAATTAACCTGAACGGTCAACAAAATCATCACGATAGTGATCAACCCATAGTGCCGTTGCTCCACAAATAGCGACAGGCATAACGACTAGATTAACGATAGGGATCATTGAGAATAATGCTGTAGTGATCCCAAAACCGTAACTTAACCCTTGCTTTTGCTTTAGGGCGTAACGCATTTCATCGAAGTTGATTTTATGATTATCAAAAGGATAATCTTTATATTGCACGGCCATCATCCAAGCTAAAAATAAAAACCAAAGTACTTGCCCTATCACAGGTAATATCCAATAGAGAATAAAAAAACCAAGAGCACGCGGGAAATAATAACGTAATTTACACCACTCTCTAGAAAGTACGCGTGGTACGTCTTTTATCACATCCATTGTTGAAGCGGGAGGAATCGTTTTACCACAAAGTAACAGCTCCATCTTTTCTGCTAACAAACCATTAAAAGGAGCCGCAATCCAGTTTGCAACCGCACTAAAGATAAATGAAAACATGACTAAAAAAAAGAGTAAAGCAATTGGCCATAAAAAGGTACTTAACCAAGAAAGCCAATCAGGAACCCAGCTATCTAACATAGACATATAAGTATCTAACTCTAAAAATAATCGATAAAAGGCAACACTAAATAAAATTAAATTCACTAATAATGGTATGAAAACAAAACGTCGTATGCCTTTTTTTCTTATGAGTTCAAATCCTTTAATAAAGTAACCGGCGCCACTGTTCGCTATCGGTTGATTAATAATTGTATTCATTGGTTGATTTTTATCCTTACACGCTGTTTTAACTCTGATTATAAAATATATTCATAAATTGAACAGATGTTTCATGTTACAAAATATAGATAATTCTGATAAAATTTTCTTGTTAAGTACAATTAGAATATAACATAAAAGGTTTCTTCACTTAATGCGTTTAAAGCATATAAAACTAGCGGGTTTTAAATCATTTGTAGATCCAACTAAAGTACCATTTGAACAACAAATGACTGCTGTTGTTGGACCAAATGGTTGTGGGAAATCTAATATTATTGACGCTGTTCGTTGGGTGCTTGGTGAAAGCTCTGCAAAAAACTTACGTGGCGATGCGATGACTGATGTTATTTTTAATGGTGCTGCAACGCGTAAGCCGGTTGGGCAGGCATCGGTTGAACTGTTATTTGATAATGTTGACGGTCGTATTCAAGGGAATATGGCCGATCGTAACCAAGTATCTATTCGACGAGTGATCAATCGTGATAGTCAAAATACTTATTTTTTAAATGGCAGCAAATGTCGTCGTCGAGATATTACAGATGTTTTCCTTGGAACAGGCCTTGGCCCTCGAAGTTATGCGATTATTGAACAGGGTACTATTTCAAAACTGATTGAATCTAAACCTCAAGAGTTGCGTGTTTTTATTGAAGAAGCTGCTGGTATTTCAAAATATAAAGAACGTCGCCGAGATACCGAAAATAGAATTCGTCATACGAGAGAAAATCTTGAGCGTTTGAACGATATCCGTGTTGAACTTGGCTTACAAATAGACAAATTACACCAGCAGGCAGAAGCGGCTAAACGTTTTAAAATGTTAAAAACTAAAGAGCGAAAATATCGAGCTGAGTTTACCGTTTTAAAATGGCAAAAATTTGATCAACAGGCTAACGAACAAAAAGAGCAAGTGAGTAAATACCAAACTGAAATTGAAGCTTTGGTGGTTGAACAAAAAAAAATTGATATACAGCTGTTTGATGCTAAACAACGAATGACCATAGGTGGAGAATCTAGCGGTGACCTTCATCAGACAAAATTATTATTAAGTAATAATATCGCTCGTGCAGAGCAAAAAATCAAACATTTAAAACAACAAAAACAAAAAGCCCAACACGATAATAGTGTTACACAGCAACAACTTATTAATGCTCAACAATTAGTGTTGGCCGAACAAAAAAATCTCCAAAAAAGCACGTTGAATATTGCAGCGCATGAACCTGAGCTCGAATTAATAGAGCAGCAATTACTTGAGAGCCAAATACAGTTAGATAACTTTGTAGAACAACAACGAAATGAACAACAGCAATGGCAAACCATTCAGCTGCAACATAAAAATTTACATGAACAGCAACTCAGTGTTAAGCAAAAGATATCTCAATTAAGTGAAAAAATTAATCAACAACAGTTAAGACAACAATCGTTAACACATTCATTAACCGCTTTGTTCGATGAAGGTCTCACTGAAAATAACGTTAGTATAGATGCTATTCAAACGAAGTTACTTACTCACGAGAATCAACACCAAGAATTGTTACAGCAACTTAACGATAACGAAAGGAATCAGCTTGAACTGAATAAAAAAATTAATTTAGTTGCACAACAACAAGCCCAGAGTATGGGGGAAACTTCAGCATTAAATTTATCTTTAAAGCAGTTACAAATACAACAGAATGATCAAGCCGATTGGAGCCTTAAGCAAAAACAATGGCTGGCTGAAAAAGAACATAAAGTATTAGGTTCAATATACCAATTATTAGACGTAGAAACTGATTGGCAAGCTAGTGTAGAGTTAGTTCTTCACCATTGGTTACAAGGTGAATTGGTTGAACGTTTTCCTGAAGTTCTAACCATAGAGCCTTTATTTTTAGTGTTAGCAGAACAGAAAAATAAAGTATCCCCCAAATCTTCCATACTTCCTAAAAAGGGAACGTTAGCAGAGAAAGTCAAAGGCTTACCGGCCATAACAATTTTTTTAAATAATATTTATATCACAGATGATTATCAACAAGCACAAGAAATGATGTTAACGCTTGCAGACCATCAATCGGTTATTTGTAAAAATGGTACCTGGTTAAGTGCATATTTCTTACGCAAAGGGAGCGCTGATAACCTTAGCGTAATGTTGCAGTTAACAAATAATATCTCTAGTACATCAATAAAACTGAGTGAATTAAAACTCAATATCATAAGTAACAAAGACGAAGAAACCCAACTGATTAATAAAAAAGAATTGTTGGCTAGTGAGGGTAAGACACTTAAAAAATTAACTGCACAATCTTCAAATCAAGGCCAGTCTTTAAAGCAAAAAATAGCGTTAGCTAATCAAGCTATACAACAGCGTGATAAACAAAACTTTATATTTCAACAAGAACTAGCAGAGGTTGACGCTTTGTTAATTGAAAATAAAAAAATGTTACTGGTACAAAATAGTGTATTAAAACAATTACCACAGCATGATGCTAATCAACTTATTGATATCAGTACTGCGCAAGAAAGCTTACAAAGAAAAATTCAAGATAGCCAAGCAAGTGCACAATCATTTTATCAAAAAAAGCATCAGCAATCGTTGATTATTGAAAAATCTAACCATGAGCAATCTCAAGGTCAGTTGTCATTGGCACGAGCAAATGAAAGTATTCAGCAACTGACTGAACAACAACTCATGCATCAAAAAGTCATTGAAGATTGTGCCTCTCCGTTACAAATCGATGAACAGCAACTGCAAATATGGTTAATTGATGTCGCTCACCTTGATGAGAAGATAGCGAAAATTCAACATGATACAACTGATACTCAAATATTGATTAATGATACTGAGGTGAAATTTCAGCAACTAGCTAAAAAAATTAGTTATAAGAAAGAGCAAATAAACGCAGTACATCTAACCGCAGAAAGTTATCGATTACGTGCTGATGCAGCGCTTGAACAATTAAACGAAATGCAACAGAACTTATTAGCGGTACAAACATCTATGCCAGAGCAAGCTAAAGAAGGTTTATGGCAAGCTCATATTGTAAATTTAGGTAAGGATATTGGTCGTTTAGGTGCAATTAACTTAGCGGCTATCAATGAATATCAAATACAATTTGAACGAAAAACATACCTTGATCAACAAGATGAAGATTTAACCCAAGCCATTAATACGTTAGAATTAGCCATTGCCAAAATAGATAAAGAAAGCCGCTATAAATTTAAAGATACTTTTGAAAAAATCAATAGCGATCTTAAAGCATTATTTCCTAAGGTATTTGGTGGTGGTAGTGCATATTTGGCACTAACAGATGATGATATGCTGGAAACGGGTGTTACTATAATGGCAAGACCGCCAGGCAAAAAAAATAGTACAATTCACTTATTATCCGGTGGCGAAAAAGCGCTGACCGCATTATCATTAGTGTTTGCGATTTTTAGATTGAATCCAGCACCATTTTGTATGCTCGATGAAGTAGATGCACCGCTTGATGATGCCAATGTCAGTCGCTTTTGTAATTTGGTACGAGAAATGTCTCAAACCGTACAATTTATTTATATTAGTCATAATAAAATAGCGATGGAAATGGCAAGTCAGTTAACGGGTGTTACTATGTTTGAGCCAGGTGTATCAAGAATGGTAGCAGTGGATATTGATGAAGCACTTGCTATGGCAGAGTTAGAATAATTACAAAATAAAGTAAAATAGTTAGATTAAGTAAAAGCTAAACAGAGCTGCAAGTAGAATAATATAAGGTTATACGATGGAATATAATTTCAGAACCGCATTAATTGTTATTAGTGCTGTGGTGATCACTGCAATATTTGTACATGGTTTTTGGACGATAAGAAAAAATAAAAATCCATACAAATTAAAAGCAAAATCGAAATCAAAAACTGAAAATGTTGAGATACAAAATCGAGGTTTTGACGGCTCAGGATTTGATCAAGATGGTGTCAGCAAACCTAGAGTTGTAGATAATCCACTCAACGGCGAAGTGTCACATCAAGAAATCCCCATGCCTGCTTCAAGTTATTACGAAGATCAAGCGACCTCTTACCGCGAATTTAATGTAGAAGATAATGAGCCTAGTTTGGGAGACATGTCTTCTTTAGATAATATGACCAAAAATAAAGAAAACAATGTACCTGATTTACGTGCCCAAGAAGAGTCATTGTTTGAACAAGTTAAAGCGGAAGAAGCACCTGTTGTTAAAAAAATTGAAAAAAGCCTTTATCAAACACCCGTAACATCAGCTAAGCCACCCTTAAAAACTTCATCTTATGTGAGTAAAAAAGCCCCTATCAAACGTGATCAAATAGAAATTAACTTTGATGACGCAGCAAAGAAAAGCGCTTCATCAATAAAAAAAGATCCAGTACTTGCCAATCGCAAAAAAGTGAATGTTGAACCTGAAGTACTTATTATCTCAGTCGTTATGCCTGAAAGCCAACAAATGTCAGGTGCAGCACTGTTACCAACCTTATTAACGTTAGGCATGAAATATGGTGATATGAATATTTTTCACCGTCATGAAGACAATGCAGGTAATGGTAAAGTTACGTTTAGCTTAGCGAATATTATGAAGCCTGGTACGTTTGATCTCGATAATATGGAAAGCTTTACTACACAAGGTATTAGTCTATTTATGACGTTACCAAGTGTTGGCGATGCTACTGTTGTATTTGAGCAAATGCTTAATGCAGCAAAACAATTGGCTTTAGAGTTTGGGGGTCAATTATTAGATGACAAACGTAGTGTTATGACCAAACAAACGGAACAACATTTCACCAGTAAAATTCGTGAGTTTGAACGAAAAAACTTAATAGCCTCAGCTTAATGTTTACCCAACCAGTGACAGGTTAATTTAATCATTAACCTGTAATTTTCAACTCTTTCAAAAGTAAATAACCTTTATGCCATCATCTGCTAACACCATTCGTGTAAAAGAGCTTCATCAAGAAATTAACCAACTGAATCATCAATATTACGTGCTTGATGAACCCAGCGTACCTGATGCTGAATATGATCGTTTGATGCGTGAACTTATTACGATTGAAGTCGAAGAACCTGAGTTGAAATTACTTGATTCTCCTAGCCAAAAAGTAGGAGGGCAAGCGTTAAAGTCATTTACTCAAGTAACTCACCAAGTGCCTATGTTATCGCTTGATAACGTGTTTTCTGCTGATGAGTGGCAAGCGTTTGCTAAACGCGTTCAAGACAGACTCGTGTCAAAAGAAACTATTCAGTATTGCGCAGAGCCAAAGCTTGATGGTTTAGCGGTAAGTTTACGTTATGAAAAGGGGGTTTTAGTACAAGCTGCAACACGTGGAGACGGTGCCGTAGGTGAAAATATCACTGAAAATGTGCGAACCATTAAATCAATACCTTTAAAGCTAATAGGTGATAATTACCCCGATATATTAGAGGTTAGAGGCGAAGTTTTCATGCCAAAAGCTAGCTTTGATGCATTGAATGCCAATGCGTTAAAAAAAGGTGAAAAAGGGTTTGCTAACCCTCGAAATGCAGCCGCAGGTAGTTTGCGCCAACTTGACTCTAAAATAGCGGCTAAACGTAATTTGGCTTTTTATGTGTATGGCATTGGTTATGTGGAACAAGCATCGAGCCAAACACTCGGCGAAGAATGGTTAGAAAATTCACATTATCTTCGTCTTTGTCAGTTGAAAAACCTTGGTTTACCTATGTGCCCTGAAGTGAAGTTACTTGCTGATTCATCACAAGTTGATAGCTTTTATCAATATATCATGCAAGAACGCGACAACTTAAGTTATGAAATAGATGGTACCGTTTTCAAAGTTGATGACATTGCTTTACAGCAAAAATTAGGTTTTGTTGCACGAGCACCACGTTGGGCTACGGCTTACAAATTTCCAGCTCAAGAAGAAACAACACAATTGCTTGCTGTTGATTTTCAAGTAGGTCGAACCGGCGCAATTACACCTGTTGCGCGTTTAAATCCCATTTTTGTAGGTGGTGTCACGGTAAGTAATGCGACGTTGCATAATCAAGATGAAATAGATCGTTTAGGTATCAAAATCAATGATTTTGTTACCATCAGGCGCGCTGGCGACGTTATTCCGCAAATCGTCAGTGTTCAGCAACAAAAACGCACTGAAAATAGTCGTGATATTATTTTTCCTACACGTTGCCCCGTGTGTGACTCTGCTGTTGTTAAAGTTGAAGCTTTCGCTACCGCTGCCACTGCCGGCACTGGCGGCTGCCGCAGGCGACGTAACGTCGGCCACGTCGCTGTCGCTGCCGCTGTCGCTGCCGGCAAATTCACCGTCACTGAAACCGGCGCTGCCGCCGCCACCGTCGCCACCGCCGCCGTCGCCGCCGCCGCTGTCGCCGCCGCCGCTGTCGCTGCCGCCGCTATCGCCGCC
>JASDWX010000105.1:0-12078 GCA_041890515.1 Alteromonadaceae bacterium | reverse complement strand
GCAACACAAAGAAGCTGCTTAACAATTTAGGCGACAACTGTCTTGAAAAACACCGCTATTTATCATTGAGTTATTACAGCTTATAGCCGAGGTACTTTGTAATGTAAGGTTGTTGTTTAGTCTAATATGGTATGTTTTTTAGATTGTACGTAACCGATAATTGAAGGCATTGTGGCGGCGATTAGTGATACGCTAAGTATTCCTATTATTAGCTTTAGTGTATTGATTGAGAATATGTTCACACTGATCTGTAAACCAAAATAGGAGGCTAAATAATTTTGCGCAAACAATAAGCTGATTATTAGTATCACCGCACCTAAAATGCTACTGATCGTTGCAATAAATAATGCTTCTAGTTCAATCAGATAAAATAAAAAGAGAGGAGGCGCTCCAACAACTCTAAGCAGCTGCATTTCTTTAGCGCGTTGTTTAATTGAAGATACTAGCATGGCACTCACGCCTAAACTGGCTGAAATAAACACCAAAAAAGAGACTAAAAACAACGTGTTTTCCAAAATTTTCATCATTTGCCAAAGTTCTGATAATGCCACACCAGGCAAGATGGCAAGTAAAGGTTCTTGCGTGTCATTGTTAATTTCGCGTTGTATTTTAAATGTCGACATTTTTGATTTAAGCCCTAACATTAAAGCGGTAATACTTTTTGGTTGTAAATGCGTAAATTCAGTCTGTTTATGTTGATGGTACTCTTTACTTATACTTGCTGTTTGAGAAGCGTTAATATTTTCTCCATTTGAATGTATTGCTTCTATTCCTTGTAAACGTACATGTAATGTTTGATCTACTGGTGTACCTGTAGGCGCTAAAATACCAACAATAGTGAATGGTTTGTCGGTATGTAAGCTAAAGCTAGTTTTAGCTATACCGTGAGCAAGCACAATTTTGTCACCCAATTGATAACCCAATTTATCGGCAACTTGATACCCTAAAACCACATCAAATACATCATCAAAAGCGCTTCCTTCTTCAAATAATAGGCGGTGTTGGTTACCATAGCTAAAGTGTTCGAAATATCTACCATCCGTACCTAGTACTCTAAAGCCTTTATGTGAATCACCAAGCGAAAGAGGAATAGCCCATTTTACTTTGGTGTTACGCGCTATTTTTTCAAAAGAACGCCAGCTTATATTATTGGTTGGGCTACCAATTTTAAAAACAGAATAGAGTAATAAGTTTAAGCTGCCAGTTCTTGCACCGACAATCAAATCAGTGCCGGAAACAGTATTGGCAAAGCTCTCCTTTGTTTGGTATCGAATATGCTCAACACCTAGCAATACGAAAATACTGACGGTCATTGCGATAATAGATAATAAAACAGAGCATTTGCGGTCACGTAGACTTTTTACGGCAAGCTTAATTAGCATGTTCACACTCTATTTGATTAATCTCATTTAACGACTCAACACGAGTAAAGTAATGTGATAACGACATGTCATGACTAACAAACAATAATGTAATGTTATTCTCTTCAACTATTGACATTAATAGCACCATAAATGAATCTCTATTCTCTTGATCAAGTGAAGATGTTGGCTCATCGGCAATTAACAAAGTAGGTTTATTGATTAGTGCACGTGCAATAGCAATACGTTGCTGTTGGCCAATACTTAGCTTACGAACAGGCTTGTTCCAATCTTTTTCTGGCATGTTTAAGGTTTTGAGTAATGCTTTTATTTCTTCATTTAGTGAAGATTTTGACTTTGATTTTGAAAAATAGCTTGCGAGTTGAATATTATCGACGGCATTGAGATAGGGAATTAAGTTAAATTGTTGAAAAATATAGCCTATATTATTTGCTCTAAAGTTATCACGCTGCCGACTTGTCATTTTATTTAAGTGTTGACCAAGTACTTTTACATGACCACTATTGACCGAGAGCAAACCATTTAGAATATTTAATAATGTAGATTTTCCACTGCCTGATGATCCGCAAATAAGTGTATGCTCACCTGCTGATAGTGACCAAGATGGAATATCTAACAAAAGTGAATTTGATTGCTCCGGGTAGCTAAACCGAATATTAGAAAGGTTAATTGTCATAGTTACTCAATACAACTAAAATTTGTTTAATAAGTCAATGATACAATGTATCATTGACTTATTAAACAAATTATTTAGCCTGATATTTATGATCAAATTAAGTCTTGTCATCATCCTAAGCGTATTATTACTGGCATGCGAACAATCAGATAATGGCATCTCACCCACAAAGCAAAATGTAGCCACAGAAAATCAAAAGTCAGCTACAACTTTAGTACCGTTAACTTATCCTGAAAATCAAATAACGACAGAAAGTGAAGTGTTACCTGTGTCCGCTTTTATGCAAACAGAATGGACTGATCTGTTGCCTAAAGATGACTTAGATGCTCTGCTAAATCCACCAAGTTATCTTGATGAAATTGTTGATGGCTCAGCTGAAGATATATTAAGCAATACTTTGAAAAGTGAGGTAACAAATAGTGGAGATGATCGTTATCAACAAGCGTTAATATCTACAAATGTAAAGGCGATAGTTAACAATGCTCCAATTAAAATCCCTGCTTTTATTGTGCCTCTAGAGTTTGATGACGACCAAAATGTGACACAATTTTTCTTGGTACCATTTTTTGGTGCATGCCTACATTTGCCACCACCACCACCTAACCAAACCATTTTCGTGCATTACCCACAAGGATTGAAACTTGAATCACTTTACGATGCTTATTGGATTTCTGGCATAATAAAAACGTCACTTGTTGAAAATGACATGGCAACGGCAGCTTATTCAATGGAAGTGCATGCGTTTGAGCTTTACAACGATGAATAATTCTTAGGTATTTTAAAAATAATTTAATAGATAATACAGGCCATTAGTTGTGCTTCGAGCGAATCATCTATCTGTTGTAATATTATTTCTATACGGCTTTCTTTAGCGTCATTAAGTACGCTTTCTGTTAAGTCATCGATGGCAATATTATATCCAAAGGTACCCAATTCTGTGATAAATACAGCTTTTATGCGTTCAGCAGTAGCATAGGTTAAAAATGTCTGTAATTTATGGTAATTGAATACTTTTTTGGATGAAAATCGCCAGCCAATACTACTAAAGCCTTCTCCGGTATTTAATGCTTTAATAAAACCGCATTCAGGCATGGGTAAATTTGGAATTAATGCTTGTTCAGTTTCATGATGGTGAGACTTTGAAGGTAAGCCTAGAGAAGTTGTTCCAGCTAATTGTGAAAGCGCAATATTACCTTGATGTGAAAAATGAACATTAGCATTAGATTGACTGTGTGCTTTCACATAACTAATTAATTTTTCTTTATCACCATCTCGATATACATCCATTTTATTACCAATAACGGTATCAGCTATAGCTATTTGTTGATTAAAAATATCATGTGTAGTGTAACGCTGGTCTGATAGATTCCTCGCATCAACTAAGGTTATCGTTTTTTGTAAAGTAAGTACCGTTTGATAATGTTCTGCTGACAGTACTTTTAATACTTCTTTTGGATGACCAAGACCTGTTGGTTCTATTAACAATCGATCAGGCTTTGCTCGTATTAAAAGTTGATTAAGTGCAACTTGCATTGATACACCTGCAGCGCAACACATACAGCCACCCGGTACTTCTTGAATATATACACCGTGTTGCTCTGAATATTCACCAGCTATTAAACTACCATCAACGCCAATTTCACCAAATTCATTAACTAAAACAGCCCAACGTTCACCTTTGGGTTTATATTTCAATAAATGTAAAATTGCTGATGTTTTACCGGCACCTAAAAAACCAGTAATGATATTGGTAGGAACGGCAATTATTTTTTCAGGCTGCATCTAACCTTCCTTATAATATAAAGTTAACCGCAACATTTTTTAAATTTACGGCCACTATTACAAGGACAAGGATCATTACGTCCAATTTTAGGCTCTGATAGTCTTATTGTCGCTGGTGGTGGCTCACAACAACTTGATTTACTACAACAGCTTTCATTATCAGGTAAGGGTTGATTACTATTTTCTTTATTCATTTTTAACTCTTCGAAGTGTTGTTATTCAGGCATTTGTGATGAATGATGAGTCATAATCATCCATTTTTCACCATTCCAACGATAAATAAAAGTAAATCGTGCTTGTATTGGCTCACTACTTTTAAATGTAAATGTGCATGTGCCTGAATTCATCGCTGTTGAACCAAAAATACGGACTGTAGATTCGTCTATTTTACCGGTAGGCTCTAGTGATAAGAAATTATCAAAATATTCTTCAATTTTTTCATGAGATTGGCATACTGTATTAGATATTGTTGGCAAAAGTATTGCGTCATATTCATACAGTGCGGCCACGTTTTTCGGTATTCTTGTTTGGAGTGCTTCATTCCATTGTTCAAATAACGATAATATTTCTTTTTCATTCACTTTTAGATTATCCACCTTATTAAAAATAATTAATCTAGCGATTAAACTCTAAGCGTTTTGACAGTGACGGATGCTCAATTATATATTTTCCATCATAAACTTGTTGCCCGTTAACCCATGTACCAACTACGCTTGAAGAAAACTCATGCTGATGAAAAGGTGTCCAGCCACAAAGGTAACGGCAGTTTTCATGACTGACTTGTGTAGGTTTATTTGTATCAATTAAAACAAAATCAGCAAAATATCCCTCTCGGATATAACCTCGTTCTTTTATTGCGTACCGTATTGCAGGATTATGCGCTGTTTTTTCAACCACTTGCGTTAAACTCAAGCGTTTGTGTTTAACATGATCAAATAAACTTAATAAAGCGTGTTCAACTAAAGGTAAGCCAGCAGGGGCTTGGTTATAGTCGTTTTGTTTTTCTTGCCAAGTATGTGGCGCATGATCTGTCGCTATTATATCAATTTGGTTAGTATGTAGAGCTTGTATTAACGCCGCACGATCTGCTGCTGATTTTATGGCAGGATTACACTTTATTTGGTTACCCAGCGTTGAATAATCGTCGTCACTAAACCACAGATGATGAACACAAGCTTCTGCCGTGATATGTTTATTTTCAATAGGTCCTGCTTCAAACAAGCTTAATTCTTTTGCGGTTGTAATATGAAGTACATGTAATTGGCTTTGATATTTTTTTGCTAAAGATACTGCATAAGAAGATGAGGCATAACAAGCTTCATCGTTTCTTATTTTTGCATGTGAACTTATCGTCGGAATAACCCCCTTTGCAGTTATTTTTGCAAGGTTACTTGCGATCACACTGCCACTTTCACAATGAGTAACAATAAGCGTAGGGCTCTCACGAAAAATTCCTGCTAAAGCGGTAGGGTTTTCAACTAATAAATTCCCTGTAGAAGCGCCCATAAAGACTTTAACACCACAGTGTTTTTTGGGGTTTAATCGCTTAATTTGCTCAAGGTTATGCTCGGTGGCTCCTAGGTAAAAGGAATAATTCGCCATAGAAGATTGCTTAGCTATGGCAAACTTTTTTTCAAGTGCATCTATAGTGGTGGTCGCCGGATTTACATTTGGCATTTCCATATAGCTGGTAATGCCACCAGCAACCGCAGCACGAGATTCACTCGCAATAGTACCTTTATGTGTCATACCGGGTTCACGAAAATGTACTTGGTCGTCAATCATCCCAGGTAATAGAAAGTTACCATTTGCCTCAATAATGATATCTTGCGGTTTAGCTGAAATACTTGTATCAATACGCTCAAAGCGTTGATCTTGTACTCTTATGTCAGCTTCATAAATATTGCCTTCATTAATAATTTTTGCATTTTTAATTAAGGTTGATTGGCTCATTTTTTTGTATTTCCAGTAACAACAACTTGTGACTTATCAAGGTCGACATGTAAATAAAAACAGTTAGAACGACCAGTATGACAAGCCGCGCCTACTTGCTCTACTTGACATAAAATAGCATCACCATCGCAATCGAAAGACATCGAATTAAGTGATTGAGTATGACCACTTGTTTCGCCTTTTATCCATAAACTCTTTCTACTTCGAGACCAATAAGTCATACGTTTAGTCAATATGGTTTGACAAAGAGAGGCTTTACTCATCCACGCCAACATCAGCACCTTTTTGCTGCTAGCGTCTTGCGTGATCACAGGTATTAACCCTTGTTCATTAAAAGGAAGTTGATTAATTACATCGGTTAACTCAAGAGGGATGTTAACATCATTTTTTTCAAGTCTTTGAAAATAAGAACGTTTCATTATAAATGCCTTAGTGAGAACAGCTCGTGTGCTGCTGACAACGACGAAAATTACCCCAGTGCGCGACAACAACTAATATTGCCCCTAACAAGGTTAATGTTTTTTCACCGGATTCACCGGCAATATCATGACCAAAAAAAACAGCCATCAACATTAAGATAAGGCCAGAAATCCCCCAAGAAAGTAGACGATAACGTTGGTGTTTTTTACAGCCAATAGTCAGCGCATAAATACTTGTTGGTATAACAGTGGCTAACATCCAAAAATGAAAGGCTTCATTTTGTAGTTGTAATGCACCAATGCTAGGTAATGCTACTAATAAAAGTGGTAATAATAAGCAATGTATTGCGCATAATATTGATAAAATAATAGCAAAATTATCTGTGAATTCTTGGACAGTTTTCATTTCTTCTCTTTAAATTTATAGCGGTTAAGCTGCCTTTTTTAGGCAACTATTACAAATACAATTCATTTCAAGTTGTGGACTAACTAATTGAAATCCAGCATTATCGACACCATTTTTAAGTTCAGACATTATCGATTGATTAATACTGATTTCTTTGACTTGATCACAAACGCCACAAATTAAAAATTGCGGCACACCGTGATCATGCTTACAAGTAATATGTGAACAGGCGACATACTTATTGGCTAACTTTAATTTATGCACTAGCTTTTCATTTTCTAAAAACTCTAAAATACGATATACCGACATCGCTGGTATTTTTTCATCAAAATATTTTTTACATAAATCAATTACGTCATAAGCAGAAAGCGCTTTTTCTGATTGAACCAACGAAGATAACACTTGTTTTCTTTTAATGGTTAACCTAGCACCATGGCTTTTACAGTATTTTTCAGCATGTTCGATAATAGTGTTTACGTTATTCATGGTTCACTCTCAAATTAATCACTTTATTTGTGGCGCTTAGCGTTATTGCACCTTGTTGATTTTCTGTAGCCCACATAACATATACTTTTTGCAGACTCGGAAACAGGTCAAATAGTGTAACAGTGATAGCAGACAATCCTGATGTTTTTTCACAATGGTAATAATAATGCGCCATTACCTCGCTGTGGTTATTTTGCTTATGGATACTTTTTGGAGATTCTTTTTCTAAATGATGATGCGTTTTTTTTATGTGCGATAAATCGAGAGATTTATTTATTAATTTGCAATGCCCGCCTGTGAATGAAAATATCTCTTTAGGGTTGCTCAACAGTAATTCAGCTTTATTTACTGCTGCGATATGCTTTTGGGTACTCGCTTTATGCTCAAAGCCTACTAAATTGATTGCCGGTGATTTTATTTCAATTTCCAATCTGTCATTTTCAATAACAATGGTCATTTCAGCTAAGCCATGAACATGGCTATTATGTTCAACGGCAAAACCATTCATTATAAACATCATGTAAAAACAGCCAAAGGTTGCAATACTAATTTTTTTCATATGATATTCTTTTTCTTAGTCGTTAATAAAGTCGAGCGTTAATAATAAGCGACGCTCACCGGCTGATACAGGCGGAGAGCGATGCACAAGACCTGCTCCTTGGGTTTCATCCCAATTTTCACCTTTAAGTAATGCTACATCTCCTTCACTAAGGCGATTAATGTCTTCTATATTATTGAAAAGCCCTGATTGCTCATCAGACTTTCCTTGATTACCTGCTCCTAGTTTCGACCGGTCAACGACAGCGTGATTAAGCCATTGTGTTGCTATGCCTTGATAGGTTGTTACTAAACGACAAGGAATACGGTCAAAATGAAAACGAGGACACATAGCACGATCAAGTATGGTCAACCTTAATCCCGCTTGCTTTAAATCAAACAAGCAGCAAAACATATCGACTAATAAAGCAATATCATCACTTAAGGTTGTTAATGCCTCAGATCCTCCAAAAGTGTCTTTGAGTACATCATGGGTATTTTGAGGTGTTATGGCGAGCACTGCGGCTTTCGTTGCATTTTTTTGTAAAAATTCGCTGACCGCAGCCGTTAATTCATTGGAAAGGTTCCGCTGCCAAATAACAATATTTGTATCTTCTCGATATATATCGCTTAATACGTTAGACGTAGTGTTTTCAACTGAGCCTCGAGATAGCGCTGAGAGCTTGCAATCAATATTATCATTAATTTCTGTATCAAGAGTAAGTGCACTCATACATTTTCCTCCCACTCAGGAAATGGGTCGCTTAAGGTTGCCCAATAACTTTTACCTTGTAATAACTCCTCTTCGGATAATAAGCATTGATCAAGCGCATTTGTCATCGCTTGTTTATCTAACTTTTGACCGATAAATACTAACTCTTGACGCATATCACCGAAAGGTTCTACCCATTGTTTTTTTATTTCATCTAAAGATTCTTCATCTTTTGGCCAAGCATCTTTTGGTATCGATTTCCAAAACATACCGGCAAAACCATAACGTGCTATACCGCCAGCTTGACTCCATTGCCCACAAAATTTTGGGCGTGACGCTAACCAAAAATACCCCTTTGACCGAATAAGCTTGCCAAACTGCTCGGTGTTATGCAGAAATTGATAAAATTTTTCAGGATTAAAGGGGCGTCTTGCAAGATAATTGAAACTACCAATACCGTATTCTTCGGTTTCGGGTACATGTTCGCCACGCATTCCTTTAAGCCAACCTGGTGCTTGCTCTGCGCGTTGAAAGTTAAATAAACCGGTATTGAGTACTTCATCAATATTAACGTTACCAGAAGTTATTGGAATAATTTTAGCGTGGGTATTCAGCACTTTAAGAATAGCGCTAAGTCGCTCTATTGTGTCTGGCTCAACTAAATCGGTTTTGCTGATAAGAATAACATCAGCAAACTCGACTTGGTCCACCAGTAAATCGGTTACGCTACGTTCATCTTCATCGCCGAGTGATTCACCGGTGTCTTGTAAATATTGCGCTTCGTCATAATCTTTTAAAAAATTTACCGCATCGACAACGGTTACCATGGTATCTAAGGTGGCAACATCAGATAATGAAATCCCGTCTTCATCGGCAAAGGTAAATGTTTCGGCAACGGGTAATGGCTCAGAAATTCCTGTAGATTCAATGACGAGGTAATCAAACCTACCATCTTTTGCTAACTTACCGACTTCAAGCAATAGATCTTCTCGTAACGTACAACAAATACAACCATTACTCATTTCTACCAGTCTTTCTTCACTATGATTGAGTGAAACATCTTTATTAATAATTGCGGCATCAATATTAATGTCGCTCATATCGTTAACAATAACAGCCACTTTTTTTCCTTGACGGTTATTTAAGATATGACCTAGTACAGTTGTTTTTCCGGCACCTAGAAAACCGGATAGCACTGTGACAGGTAATTTTTGTTCAATCACGTTATTAATATCTCTATTCTTAATTGTTTGAGATATGTTACAACATATCATTCTATTTTGATAGCCTGCTTTTACAAATAGTTGATATTGACTTGATATTTTCTGTGGAAAGACACAACTTTTATAAGCAGTGAAATCATGAGGTTTTTATACCTTTAAATATTTGACACATCTGTTTTTTAAGTTGATTCATGAGGCGTCCTCAATGCCATGGCTTTATCGCGTTTTACACTCGTAACGATTACAACTGCAAGGGAAGCCCCCTTAATATTATGGGAGGGTATATCTTTAGCCTCTGTAAAAAATCTGTCGTTATTTACCAACGACGTACCACATTATTCAGGATCATTTTTGGTTATTTGAAACATCCTTTTTTGAAGTTTATTCGTAACGCGGTTTATAACGTACGGTTTCATCGCCTTTCACTTTTCACACTCGAGACGCTTACGACCGCAATCCAAGCACTAACCCTCAAGCCCAGAAAATTGACATAGTTCAATGCAAGTGCCTTGATTTTCTTACTTTTTTCTCTCATAATGTTTTCTCTATAATCAAGATGTGATTGTTTAAATACTTCTGTCATCATAGTTCACGTAAAACCTGTTCAATGCCCGGCTCTAATTGCCGAACTGTATGCATGCAGTTATAAATAAAAAAGGTATTTAATGATGGCAGTCATTATTAGGTTATCTAGAGCAAGAGCTGGCTATTCACCAGATTAATGCCACCAATACGCTTGACTGCAAGTTCGATAAGACCTTGAAGCATATTGCCACGGTTATCCAGATTTTGTTAATCATGATATGGATATGGTTATGGATATGGGCTTTAGCCAATTTTAAAGATTGAACCAAAGTATCATCAGTAGAAATACAGATAGAAGCCTTATCCTTCATTTCTACTTGAGTAGAGAGAACAACATTACGAGAATAGATGTGATCTTTCATCTGGTCATTAAAGATTACTTTAAGAGACTCAGGGATTTGCACCACTGCTAACCCACTAGACTGTAAGTAGCGTCTTTAGTTGACCATTTTTTTACTATTCGCCTAGGAGTAAGCCATAGAACTGTGATAAAACACTGGACGTTGTCGGGCACAGATTACTTGTGTGAGATACGTATGCATCAATGTTTTGACAAAATCCAGATGGGTGACCCTGTGTATTTCAAAAATTATCTAGAAGCTAAATATCTATGAACAGAAAGCTTTAGTCTATGTTTAACCATAGTAAATACAAAGACTAAAACGTTAAGCTGCCAGCCTTTGTAGATACCTTTATGGATTACCTAGGTACGGGAATTTCCCTCACACTTTCGTACCAACCTGCAGCCGTGAGTTGAATACTAATGTCTTTGTCTGAATCATTCTCGAAATACCAGCCGTGATCACCTGCGAAGGCTGCAGTTAAACTACCACTTTCTTGACTGTCTTTATGCTTTTTGTAGAAAACCAAGGTTCCTAGGCTGCTGCCGTCCGGTTTTGATGTATGCCCATGAAACTCTGTTAGGGAAAGACCTTTAGCATCTCCTTGCACTTGCCATTGATAAACCACTGTATCGTGCTTCTGCATGGTAAATTTAAGCTCCATGGCATTACCCGCTGTGAGTACGATCTCAAGTTCGGTAGACTTGTATTTTTCGGGCTGATCTTGGTATGTAAAAGGCTCAGGTTCAATCTTCATCCATGTGAGTGGGGCATTGTCAGCAGCTCCTATAGGTAGTTGGCTGCATGCCGATAATATGGAAAAAGTCGCTACGAGTGTTAATAATTTCATCGTGAAATCCTCTTTTTTTTGAGTCATATAAAATGGAGTGATACTTGTATGGGGCGAAAAGTTCTTTTCAGTCTACCTATACAAGCAACGCTTTTACTGTAATAGTTTTTTTAAAATCAAGATCATTGGCTATTCGTTAATTGTTGGGTTTTTAATAATTTTATTTTTCGTAATCTGCGCCAGGCCATTACTAAAGAGGTTAACGAAAATATAACTCCGGTTATCGATAAAAATATGACTATAGCTTCCCGCAGCGGCCAATTTACTAATAGAAATTTAAAATCCAAACTATGTAAACCGTTATAGAGCCAGCGTTTTATTCGGTCTTTTTGTGTTGAACGAGCTAATATTTTACTTGTTGCGGCATCAATGTAATACCAAGTGTTTTCGATATCAGAAAACCGAGCTCTAAAGACCGGCAAGGGCATATAACGGTTATGTGTGGTGTAATAATAATTATCGTATTCGGTGATTTTATCTAGTTTGACTAATTCACTATCGGGCAGTAATTGATAAATGGCGCTACGCGTTTTTGGTTCGAGTTCCTCTGCGTTTAAGTTAGTCACTATGCGCAAAGGGTCTAGTAAATTATTGCCATTTTCTCTTTTAGCGATGAGTAAACCTTCGCCGTCAAGCATCTGCCAAGAGAGCTCCTTAATATCTTGCATTGCCTCGGCATTGTCGTTTAGGTTTTCAAGGCTCTGATCAAACTTAGTTAAGTCATAA
>JASDWX010000104.1:0-45798 GCA_041890515.1 Alteromonadaceae bacterium | reverse complement strand
AAACCCTATATGGGTACTAATGATAGGCAGTTACACAGATTTTGTTACAGGGTCATAAAATAACAAACATAGGATCTAGTTCATCTAAAGACGAATTACCCAGTTTATTAATAACATCGAGTGAAGTTGTCACTATAGAAAATAACATTGAAACGCCGAATAATAATATATCATTTGAAAAAAATTCAACGTAACCTCGGTTGCAACAAGGTATGTGAGTTTTAGTGGCGAAACACTCGATAAAGCAGTAGCCAAAATCATTCGTTTAAGCTTACATACCTCTAAATAATGACAAGTTTTTCATATTATCAACTCATTATTTTTTATAACAAATACTGCGTTATCGGTTTTTTATTACATTTTTAAGCTTATAAAAACTAATAGTTATTTTAATTTTTGATCTGCATGTATTTCATTTAATAACACTTAAAGACTATTATGGGTAACTCTGTTTAATTTTAAGTAATATGACAAAAATATCAGGAACGATGTAACAATGAATAAAAAGATAACATTCAACGCTTTTATAGTTCCGCTAATAATGAGCGCATCAAGTCAAACCGCGCTTGCTCAAGAGCCCAATCAAGTAAACGAACAAGAAGTAGAAGTAATTTCAGTAATCGGTAGTCGTGTTGCCGGTCGTTCTTTGGAAGATTTACCTGTTCCCGTCGATATTTTATCTGCTCAAGCGCTCGTTAATACCGGACAAACAGAAGTCGGCAGAATGTTGCAGGTCATAGCCCCATCTTTTAACTTTTCTAGTTCCTCAATTAGTGACGGAACTGATGCATTGCGCCCAGCAACATTGCGTGGATTAGGCCCAGACCAAACGTTAGTATTGATTAATGGCAAAAGACGCCATCAAGCAAGTTTAATTCACATTAATACTTCTGTTGGTCGAGGTACTGCAGGAACAGATATAAATGCTATCCCTGCTGCATCAATAAAACGTATAGAAGTATTACGAGATGGTGCCGCAGCGCAATATGGATCGGATGCGATTGCTGGTGTGATCAATATTATTCTCAAAGATCAAAGTGAAGGCGGTAGTTTTTCTGTTTCTTATGGTGAAAACTCTACAGGTGACGGTGAAACCACTAATATAAATATCTCAAAAGGCTTTTCACTGGGTGATCATGGCTTTGTTAATACCACTTTAAACCTACGTGATAGACGTTTCACGAATAGAGCGGGGTTACATGGTTCATGTCAATTTTCAGGGTGTACAGAACTTGATAATGGAGATTATTTATTAGGTGACCCACGTGAAGCAACGGTAACTCGTAATACATTTCGTATTGGTGATGCAGACTCCAAACAATTGGGCCTAACCATCAATACAGGGTACGATTTAGCTGCTGGGCATATATATGGCTTTATTACCTATTCAAGCCGCGATAATGAATCTGCGGCGTTCTTTCGCCATAATGCAAATGGCGGAGGTAATGCTCAACTACAAGATAATGATGCGACTATTCCTAATGGATTTTTACCTAAAATCCAGACAGAAATAAAAGATATTTCATACAATTTCGGTTATAAAACTGCGTTTAGCAATTATTCATCATTCGACTTATCCTACACCTACGGTAAAAATAATATTGATTATACAACCCGCGATACCCTTAATTCATCATATGCAAATTCATTAATATACACTTCAGCATTAACCGCTGATGAAATAAGAACGTCCCTTCCTCGTGAAGCTTTTGCCTACGGTTTAGAGCTTACCTTACAAACCCTTAATCTTGATTACACTATCGCTTTTGATTGGTTTTCTTTAGCAATGGGCGCAGAACTTCGTACAGATGAATTTAACGTTAAAGCGGGAGATGAATATTCATACCGGGATTACGATACCGATGAACGAGGCAATAGCTTATATGCAACTGATCTCAGTGCAGGTACTCAAGGGTTTGGCGGTACCGCTCCTTTGCAATCTGTGAATGAATCGCGTGATGTTATTTCTTTCTATATAGATACTGAAGCAGAAGTCACTGATGCTCTAATTATCAATGCAGCAATGCGTTATGATGACTATGATGGCTTTGGCGACAGCACTAATTTCAAACTTGCAGCTAATTGGTCAATGACCCATAATTTATCACTGCGTAGCGCATTGAGTACAGGCTTTAGAGCTCCATCAATGCAACAACTTTATACCGATAATATCAGTACCCAATTTCAAACAGATCCAAACGGCGGAGACCAAGTTGCCGTTCAGATTGGGACTTTTCGAAACGACAGTATTTTAGCGCAAGCAATTGGTATTCCTGAGCTTAAAGAAGAAGAGTCGACTAATTTTAGTATTGGCTCCGTCATAAAAATTGCTGATGATATTAATGTAACCATTGATTTTTATTCTATCGATATTAAAAACCGTATTGTACTGAGTAATTCATTGAGTGATGGATTATCACCAGCGCTTGATGCTGCATTAACCTCTTCGGGTGCAGGTGCAGGGCAATTCTTTCTAAATGGCGCAGATGCTGAAACAAGTGGTGTTGATATCATCACAACTTGGAACACACAATTTATGTCAGGCAAACTAGACCTGACATTAGCGGCTAACTTTACTGAAACAGAAGTTACCGACACTTATACGCCAGCAGATAGTGCTTTAGGGGGAATATCACCTGAAGATGTATTTTCTGAGCAAGCTATTTCAATTATTGAAGAATGGCAGCCCCAAGATCGAATCAGTGTAAATAGCTTATATAAAATAAATGAATTCACCGTGAACCTCACGTTTAATCGTTACGGTGAATACACAGTCCTTGATGGTAAAAAACAAACATATGGCGCAGAACTTTTAACAGATTTACGTGTAAATTATCAGTATAACGATGAACTTTCATTCAACATTGGTGGCAATAACATTTTTGATATATACCCAGATAAAAATGAAATAGGAAACTCTCGATCAGGTACCATTGTAGATGAAAATGGTCATATTATTGCCGACAGCTCTGGTGTATTTACTTATTCTAGACGCTCAGCACCTTTTGGTTTTAATGGTGCATATTTCTATGCGGGGGCTGAATACCGTTTTTAGTGATAAATAAAGCAGCATATATAAAAAAGCAAAGTGATACACTTTGCTTTTCATAATAGAAACATTATCTTTATAGAGACTAAGTAGGACGAAATTTAACTTTGAGCGTTAATTCTAAAACACCTGAATTAGGCTATATTTTCATTCGTACAGTATTTGAACTACTTATCAGGGTCAATACCGTGCTTAATTTTTTCAATTCGCTCTTGGTGTCTATGATGTGCTTTCAATCCAGCAACAGAAAAACCGCCAATAATAGCAATAATTGGTATTAATAATGATAACGTCGCAGGATTAAGTAGCGTTTCTATCCATCCCATTTTCAAGTCCTTTCAAAAGTAATTAATTTCAATATAACAGGTTATTCTTCGAAATAAGTGCCCCAGCCATCATAATCAACTTTACATTGCTGAGCTAATTCAAACATTTTTTTCGTTTCTTCAAAAATAATTTCTTCATCAAGTGGTTGCTCTGTAATAATATCAAAAGCAAATACTTTGTCACCATTCTCAAGTTCCGCTTCTTCAGGATCTTCTATGTCTAAACCCATTTTGAAAGCAGCGATAGCAGCTTTCTCTAATACATTAAAATCAGAGCTAGAAAAATGATGCTCAATCGTATGATGCACTTCTTCATTGGTACCGTCTTCTATCAGTGCATTCACTAAGTTATTTGTATGCTCTTGCCATTGCTGAAGTTCTTCGTCTTTCATCGTTATCTCAATTTATTTAATATTCTTGTTTATTATTAACTCGTGTCCAGATTCTTTACTGAGCTCGGCAATCTTAATAAGCATATTTTTGTGTGCCGTATTAGCGACTTCTCTAATACTTTCTTTAACATCTGTTTTAAAATATATAGGCTCTAATAATTCTATAATTAATTTGCCATTGTTCCAACGGCCTAGCTTTATTTTTTCATGTGCATTACTTACACAGACAGGGATAATAGGTACATTTGCTTGCTGTGCTGTACGAAACGCGCCTGTTTTAAAAGGCAATAAACCTTTACCATTACTTCTTGTTCCCTCTGGAAATAGCCAAACAGACAACTCTTTTTCTGTGATTTTTTTTGCCGTTAGAGCAATGGTGTTAATGGCTTTACTTGAATTTGCACGATCAATTAAAATATTACCCGTTAACCAATACATTTGACCGAAAAAAGGGATCCATTTTAAACTTTTTTTCCCAACACTTACTGTAGAAGGCTGCACAGCGGCACTCACCGTAAAAATATCATAGCTATTTTGGTGGTTACAAATATAAACTGCCGGACCAATATCTTTAATACTATCCGGTATTCTGACTTCAATATCTAGGCCTAAAAGCGTTGACACTTTACTCAGGTAATGAGCTGTATGAAAAACATTATTACGATGGAATGGGCGTAAAATACTATAAATACAGGCGACACAACAAATAAAGACTAAAGCAAGTGTCATCAAAATAAAGCGAATTATCGTTAACAAATTTACATCCTAATGATTATATATCGGCGCAGTATACCCTATAGGTTCATGACTACAAAACACCCTTTTAAAAATACAAAAGCCAATAGCAAAGCTTTCTATTGATTTATTCAAAAGTAGAAGACACAATTGGTTAAAATAAGCCGGTCGCTATAATGAATAACATAGTTGAGGTGTCATCAACGGCAATTGATCTATTAGCAATTTCAGCATCTATTGATGTTATATGTACCTATTACGTCCACAGAGACATTAATCGCTACATATTTATTGCCATCATATATTCCACTAGGACTTCACTCCAGTTTTCAGCAATAACCATAACTGTTTACACATATTCAGATGAAGCTCCCAAGGTATAAACGCCTTGTACGTAAATTTATCACCTCCACCATCTTTAGCATTATCGCCTGTTCCTTCAAAAATGGTGTTTTAGCAGAAAAGTTGCTTTTCTATCTCAGGCCTTAACGCTGATTAATGTGCTGTTATCACGGTTAAATAATTAACGTTAGTTGGTGAATTTTCATTATCGTATCGACATTGGCTTGTTATCACACACGAAAACCTTGGTTGTTCTGATAAAATCAACCACCTAATCCCACTTGTCCATGATTTTTCTGTACAGTGCTGAGCTCACCGAATAATTAAAAGCGTTTAACGACAGTGTAATTATGGATAAATAGTACTTATCGCGCTATTTGAATTTCTCTATATTTCATATATAGAATTTTTAAACGTTCATACTCAAAGGCTGAACCTGAAGAATAATATCTAAAAGGCAAATTGGCACGGGCATCGATACTGCTCAATAGTGATAAAAACATTTCTTCATCTCCTTCCATTCCTAGCTCTTCAATTACTGTCTGAAAAGCTAACATATCTAACGCAGCCCCTGTTGCATCACGAAGTGAAGACGGACCTAATAGTGGCAAGACTAAATAAGGCCCAGAATTAATTCCCCAGACCCCCAATGTTTGACCAAAATCTTCATTTTGTTTATCTAATCCAAGAGGAGTAGCTACGTCAAAAAAAACCAAAGCACCTAAGCTTGCATTAACGGCAAATCGGCTAAAAGTTTCAGCAGCAACGTCCACCTTAGCTTGTAAAATAGAGTTAATAAAAACAGGGATTTCCCCTAAGTTACTAAAAAAGTTGTGAATACCTACTTCTAAAACATCAGGAGTTACCGCCTTGTAGCCAGCAACAACAGGTAAAAGTACATATTCATCTGCTTTAGCATTAAAATAATACATACGACGATTAAATCCTTCCCAAGGGTCATCATATTCACTGGTAAGTGTTTTTTCTGCATAACCGGTAGGAAGCGTCACTCTAGGTTCTTGCGTATTTCCTTCTAAATAAGGTACCGATGAACAAGCGGTGAGTAGGATAACCGATAAGATTAAAAGGATTCGTGTTAACAATTGATTAAACGACATCATTATTCACTTCCTTGGAATTGACTGTTCATATACTCAACAAAGCTTACTCTATCCATGTTTCCACAATGCCCACCACGGGTAAATATTTGCGCCCGTGAACCAAAAACATCTTGCAGATATTCGACCTCACCCTCAGCTAAAATAATGTCATCTGCATTTGTCACTAAACTTATTTTTTCTGAATGTCGTAAATAGCTTTCAATATTTTTCAATCCCAGTTTTGCAATAAGTTCTTCTCTCGTTAAATTGGGATGATTTTCTTGTTGCCAAGGAACAACGACTTTTTCAAAATATTGACCAAAAGTAACAATATTGGACCTGTGCATAGCGTTTGTAATACTTTCAAATTTAGTGATCTTATGATTTTTATAGATAAGACCCCCAAGGTTATAGCTAACGTCTAATGCAAATAACATATCTGATGATGACATTCTAAATGATGCACCAATTAATAACTCTAACTCTTCTTCTGATAGCTCCGCATCTTTGAATAAAGCGTAAATAGAGCCATCAGAAAATGCTGATGATTGTTGTTCTGCATAACTTTGAGCGAATGCCGAAAATATATCATCAAGCATAGCTGATGCGGCATCCCGTCCACCGTCCTTTAAGTCCAAATAGCTATCAAGAATAGTCACTGAATTGTATAAACTTACTGGTGGGTTAATCAGCACAACTTTTTTAAAATTAAATATTTTTTCGCTTTCGTCTAATTTAGAAATATAAGCCGCATGAGCGCCACCTAAGCTATAACCGGTTAATGAAAAGGATGTTGCTTCAATATTATTTTCAACAAAAACTTGCTGATAAACCTTTTGCATTACCCCATAGAGATTTTGAGCATCTTTTGACAAAACACCAGGAAAATCAGTTGTAGAATCTAGGTTAATAATGAAATTAGAATAAGTCGGTGAAGAAAGAGAAATGACATGATAGCCTTGTTGGAATAATGTCTTTTGTAAGCTAATCATCTTTGAACTATTATAGCTTGCGCCAGTTCCTGCAATAACAAAAACTAACGGCGCTTTTTCTGCCTGTTTTATCAGTGAGTATTTCATTTTTTTGCTATACCAAAACACTTCAGGAATTGACGCAATTAAACGCAACTCTATTTCTTTTTCAACCGTAGGAATACGTTTAGGTAATATCGCTGCAGCTTCTTGACAATACCCTGTAACCGTCGCCTGATAAGGAGTGTAATCTATGTCACATACATTTGCTTTTACTTCAAGAAGAGGTTGATTGCTCGAACTACATGCGATTAAAAACAACACGATAAATACGATGATAAGCCGCACTAGCTATCCTTAGTCATTAAAAATATTTTTCATTATATTAAATATGATTATAACCCAAAGTTTGTCTGCATGGCTATTTCGCTTTAACGATATTCAATATTAACATTCATTACACCTATCATATTTTGTTATTAATCATTCACTTTATTTCTTTGATATATCAAGTAATAAGCTATAAAAGCACTATATATACTAAAAAAAACACTTCTTTTTTTTAGTATTTGCCTATAGTTAATATCTATTAGTCGTGATTTAAAATAATAAAAATATTAATTATCTGGAATAGGTTATTTAATGAAAATATTTATAAAATGGATGTTATCACTTATATTCACATTCAGCATATTATCTAACACTCATGCTTATAACGGGGAAGACATCACCAATATAGTGATTGATAACTCATTGATTAGCCATTGGGGAGATTCAGCATTAACCTTTGATGCCTTACCTAAAAGTTATGATTTAGAAGCATTAGGCTTTCCTATTTCAAGTGACAACATCAGTTCTCTCACTCCTCATTTTTTGAAAAAAACTGAGATTAACCAAATAAAAGTAATGTTTGATGATCACAATTTTAGTGCCCAGAGTGGATTTTCAAACAAAGTGGATAACAACGTTGATAAGCGTGTATATTTTATTAAAGGCAGCTACAAGTTGCTGCAGCAAGATAACTTTAGCTTATTTTTAACCGCTAAAATAGAGTCACTAAATGAGCAGTCTATATATCAGTTTTATAGTGATGACTTTGTTTCACACGATGCACTTTACACAAAAATGAGCGGTTCAAAATCTTATGCTAGATTTGAGATACTAGGGCAGTACTCAATCAGTAATAATTGGCATTTAACGGGAGGTCTAACATCTATAGCCCATGAAGGTTCATCCAATAATCAGCCCCTTTATGATATGAATAAAGAACAAGTGGCATTGTTTGGTACGACCTACACCTTCTAAACGTTTTTATTGGTGAAAGACGATTAACTGGTGATTATATTTATTTTCTAATCTTTCACTAAAAAAACACATCTATTTTCTTTTACGTTTTTATCTTTTTTAACGAAAATTTAATGATTTAACTCCTGATCACTTTTAACTTAACGACCGTTTGAATAACAGGATGAATTATTGGGTTTATCGCTTTATTAAGAATAAAAAAAGCGCTATCAAAATATTGAAGCGCTTCATTTACTCTTACATTTTTACTTATTCTCGATTATTAAAATAAACTTTCATCCATATCGAACATGGTATCGCAACCTGCTTTGATGGAGGCAATAAGTGATAAACGACGTGGCAATAAACGGGCGAAATAATAACGCGCGGTTTTAATTTTACTTTGATAAAATTCATCACTTGAACGACCTTGAGCTAAAGATGATTCAGCCATTTTAGCCCATACAAATGCCATTGCGGTGTAACCAAACACATGTAAATAATCGTTAGCAGATGCGCCTAATTCTTCAACATTTCCTTGTGCGGCAACAAGCACATGTTGAGTTAGTTCAGCTAAATCATTATTGGCATCTTTTAAAGGCTTAATAAATTCGTTCATATTATCAGCTGATGTTTGCTCAATGTATGCATTTACTTCATCAATAAATACCTGCATTAATTCACCTTTACTCGCTGCTACTTTGCGCGCTAATAAATCCATCGCTTGAATGCCATTTGTGCCTTCGTATATTTGTGCAATACGAACATCACGAACAAGTTGCTCTTGTCCCCATTCGCGAATATAACCATGACCACCAAAGATTTGCTGTCCAGCAACGGTATTGTCAAAGCCTAAATCGGTAAAGAAAGCTTTTGCTAAAGGTGTCATTAATGCTGACAAACTCTCGCCCTTCGCTTTAAATTCGCCTTCACCATACGTTGCCATATCGAGGGTCATTGAAATATAAGTAGATAAGGCTCTTGAACCTTCAGTTAATGCTTTCATGTTCAATAACATACGACGAACATCACCATGAACTATAATAGGATCTGCTGACTTTTCTGGGTATTTTGCTCCAGAAAGTGAACGGCCTTGTAAACGTTCTTTAGCATATTCCAAAGCGTTTTGGTAAGAACGTTCTGCTGCACTAATACCTTGAATACCAACACCAATACGTTCAAAATTCATCATGGTGAACATACAAGCTAGACCTTTATTTTCTTCGCCAACCAAATAACCTTTTGAGCCATCAAAGTTCAGCACACAAGTTGCTGAAGCGTTAATCCCCATTTTATGCTCTATAGATCCACAAGAAACATGATTAAAATCACCTAATGATTCATCTTCATTCACTTGAAATTTAGGGACTAAAAATAGAGAAATACCACGTGGCCCTGCTGGAGCACCCGGTAATTTAGCCAGTACTAGATGTACAATATTTTCAGTTAAGTCGTGTTCGCCAGCCGTAATAAATATTTTAGTACCTGTAACAGAAAAACTGCCGTCTTCTTGAGGAACTGCTTTGGTATAAATCAATCCTAAATCAGTACCGGAATGAGGTTCGGTTAAACACATACTTGCCATCCAGTCGCCTGCATACATGCGAGTTAAATAACGTTCTTTTAATGCATCAGTTGCATGCTTAGCAATTGATAAACCTGCTCCAGCTGTTAGCCCTGGATATAATGAGAAAGCAATGTCAGCTGAACATAGCATTTCTTCATGTAATGCTGTAATGACTTTAGGCATGCCCATACCTCCAAACTCAGGTTCACCCCCTAAGCCTGACCATCCACCATCAGCATAAGTTCTAAAAGCTTCTTTATAGCCCGGTGCGGTCGTTACCGTTCCTTCGTTAAAACTTACCCCTATTTCATCGCCTTGGCGTGAAAGTGGTGCAATTTCTTGTTCAGCTATTTTTGCACATTCTTGTAAAATCGCTTGTGCTGTTTCTCGATCGACATGCTCTGATAACGTAGGCATTGACTGCCACATTGCTTCCATTGAAAAAACATCATAGAGCAAAAAATTCATATCTTTTAATGGTGCTTGATAGTCAGCCACGGTATTCTCCTAATTTTTTAATGTTACTTCAAATAACATTGTAATTTAACTTTTTAAACAATCATTTCAAACATGCGTTTGAATATAGCAAAATCTCCTTAAAAGTAAAGAGTGAACCACTAAATATTCATTGCTATATTGTTAATCGGTAATGGGTATGAAAAAAAAATACGCTAATGTTATATTAGGTGATACTTTAATTAATGATTTGATTATTCTCGATGGCACGACATATTTTAAACAATTTTTTTTACATGACTCTTTTTCTTTCAGTGCCCTATTTGGCGTTTGCCGATCAACTTTCCTTTTCCAAAAAAGAAGCAGGTGAAAGTTATCGATTGAATTATCAATGGCTTGACCATCAGGGAGATAATCAAAAGATAAACTTCTTACTTTCTAAGCGAGCAATGTTTGATCGTTTCAGAAACTTCAAAATTTTTAAATCTGAGATGGCACAATTTTCAATTAATAATGCTTTGCAAAAAAAGTTACGTACAGAGCCCATTGAAGGCGTGATGATTAATTTCAAAAAAAATAAAAGTAATGAAATGAGTATTAAAGGTAGAAGTAATCAGGCCATCAATGCCGCTTACGCCAAAATAAATGAGTTAAAACAAACATTAAACAATGAGTACTTAACGGATAACTATTATCAACAGTTTATAACTCATGATCAAACTAACGCAATAAAACCAGACCATACTCGATTTGCAAATATTGCTAGCGTTGATTTAAAATCCGTGAAACCAATAATTCTTGAAAAGTTTCCCATAAAGAACATACGAAAAATTACTAATTATATTTTGGGGTTTGTACAAAGTATTCCCTACGCTACTTTAGAATCAAGGGTAACCGCCTCTGGGGCAGGATTTAATCCGCCCTTAAAGCTATTATGGGAAAACCAAGGAGATTGTGACAGCAAAGTAACATTAACCGCTGCAATTTTTAGAACGCTAATGCCACGTATAAAAATGATTTTAGTCTTCATTGATAATCACGCTTTAATAGGCATTAATGTTCCTGTTGAATCAGAGGACCAAACGATTACTATTGATGGAATATCTTATGTACTCGCGGAGCCCACAGGACCAAGACTATTCAATTTAGGTGAAATAGCACAAGCGTCTGAACTAGCGATAGGTAATGGGCATTACACGGCAGAATTATTTCATGCCATAACGAACACCTTATCAAAAACTGAAAACATAAACACTAAAGAAACGGATGAACAGCAATATTTAGATAACAACTAACATAGTGACAATCATTAAAGCATTGATGCTAATTCAGAACATCTAAAATATTTGCAAGCAATAATTTAGCATTGACAGGTTTTGACATGTGCTTATTCATACCTGCTGCAAAACTTCTATCTTTGTCTTCTTGGCGAGCGTGAGCCGTCATAGCGATAATAGGTAAATGGGTAAATTCGTTTTGCCGACGAATATTTCTGGTTGCGGTTAACCCATCCATCACCGGCATTTGAATGTCCATAAGTACAACGTCAACCGTTTGATTCTTATCAGCCAATATTTCTAGTGCTTTTTCACCGTGGCCTGCAATAATGACATTTGCGTGCATCGTTTCTAACAGTGCTTTAGCAACGAGTTGATTAACTAAATTATCCTCAACCAATAAAACATTTATTCCTTTGAGGTGATTCATGTCTTTCGAATGAATATTCTGATCAATCCATTTGTCACTTTTTTCTTCAGCAGTAACTGCTTTCGTTGTTATTGCTGTAAATAGCTTACTGACAAAACTTCGATAAAGTGGATTCTCTAGTAATACATAAGAAAGCTTTAATACCTCAATGCGCTCAATTATTTCATAAGAGATCCCTTTTGCCATGGGATAAACTATTGCCAACAATAATTGGTTATCAATACAGCTTTGGTATATTTTTTCAGGTTCTTTCTTAATACTTTCTTCATCAATAATCACCGTAACATTTTCATTGTCTTTGTACTTTTTAAGATCTGACAATCTTGTAATATTGACGTGATTTATTTGATACTGTGATAAATTTTTGATTAATGACTTAGGTAATACTTGAGAGAAACTACATAACGTTAACGCCTTATTTTCAATAGCTTCATCCTCTTTAATAACGCTAAAAGGTAAGACAAAAGTAAAGATAGCCCCCTCTCCTAAGTCACTTTTTAATGATATCTCACCGGATAAAATATTTACAATTTGCTGACAAATAGATAAACCTAATCCTGAGCCTCCATATACACGTGTCATCGACTCATCTGCTTGACGGAACGCCTCAAATAAATGGCCTTGTTTCTCTTTAGCGATACCAATACCGGTATCAGCGACGATAAATCGTACAAAATCATGCGATTTATCTAAAGCATTGATGGAAGGAAATTCAGCTTTATCAGCCTTTTCGACACGAAGGGATATTTCACCTTGATGGGTGAACTTCATTGCATTATTAAGTAAATTGCTGAGTACTTGAACCACTCTCATATCATCAGTCAAGACAATATTAGGTACATTAAAATCAATATTAATTTTCAGAGATAATTTTTTCTCACTGATCATACCAATATTTAGCTTAACCGCTTGGTCGACTATGTGGTCAATACTCACCGGCATTTTGACAATAGACATATTGCCTGATTCAATCTTAGCTAAATCGAGTACTTCATCAACTAAATGTAACAATGAAATTGAAGCCCCTTCTGCATTGAGTAAGTGCTGTTTTTGCTCAATAGTTAAGCGTGTCCTTTCTAATAAAAATAACATCCCTTTAATTGCGTTAATCGGGGTACGAATTTCATGACTCATATTTGCTAAAAACTGACTTTTTGCTTGGTTAGCATGCTCTGCTTGGTTCTTTGCTTGCTCCAAAGCAATATTAGCTATGTATTGTGCTGTTGCATCTCGTACTAAATTAATAGTGCCAACTATTTCAGCTGTTTGACTATATAACTGAGTACTAAAAATCTCATAAGTATTAGTAGACGTCACAACAACTTGTGATAATCCTTGATCTATTGGTCGAGTTAACGATGCTTCAGACATTGAGGTTAAAGATCGTCCTAATTCATCATTGAGCACTTCATCACTACATTTACCCACAAGATCTAATGAACTCGCTTGAACAAAACTTTCAAACGCTTTGTTATAACCAATCATTTTCCCGTCTAAATCATTAAAAATAATGTAATCGGGAATAGCATCCATAACTGAACGTAATAAAACATAATCTCGTTGATGTTGTTCACTTTTAAGACGCAGTGCTTGAGTCTTCTCATTAACATGTATATCGAGAATACTGTTTTGATCTTTAAGCTGTTGTAATAACGTTCGGTTTTGTCCAAATATATCCTCAACAATTTTAAACCAATGTAACCAATCTGCGGGAGGTTTTACCTTACCCGGATCTCCTTGTGAGCAGTGTTCAATATGATTTATAAATTCTTTCGTGGGCTTCATGAATGTTTTGCGCGTTACTAGATAAATAATACTCATAAACACAAATAGCCCAAAAAACAACAAAATAAATATCACGATAAATCGGTTTAAAATAGGAGCAGAAAAATCTTGATATGGCTGGTATTTAAGTAAAACCCACCCATTGATAGGCAATTGATATTTTTGGACAAGTAACGTTCCAACTCTAAAACTGTCAGGAAAATTGTTAATGCTTCTGTAGGAGTAATTCACTAACGCTTTTGGCGAAATATCTTTCCAGGTAAGCTTTTTTGACAACGCTTTATTGTTAGCTGTTTTATGAATGAGGACATTATTTTTTTCATCTAAAAGCACTAATCCTTGATTTTGCTTTTCAATATTAGGAAGCCCTTCGCTTAAACTTGATAAACTAAAGTCCATTAGCACTGCACCTGCTAATGTCCGATTACGATAGACGGGGGTACCTAATGAGGAGCTCAAACCTTTCCCTGCTGAATCTAAATGAGGGGGTGACCAAAAGAAGTTATTATCGCCTGGTAGTAAGGTTTTAATCGTATTTATATTGTCATTATTTAAGTTTCGTTCTGAAAATCGCCAACTGTTTTTTCCTACCCAAGGATAAAGACTCACAAAGTTATTGAGCGATACGTAATAAAACCAATTAGATTCTTTTATCGTATTTTTAGCAATAATAAAGGCCGGCGTCAACGCGTTGGCCATCGCTAATTCTTGACGTTGTAACTCATCAAAATCAGCCACTTGACCTATTCCGGTAATATTCCCTCGGTAATGTTTACGGTGTGCGAATGAATCTCGACTATTTTTCTTTAAATAGAATTCATCACCATCCTGCTCAAGAGTTGGCGTTGTTGCAAGTAACTCTTCAGGAAAAGAGAGGTGATAATTTGCAAACTTTTTTAAACCTGCAATGCTTTTCAAGCCTAAAATAAGCGTATTTTCTAACTGTTTTGCTTGTATATTTAACGTGCGGAGCTCTCGAGTTTGATAAACATCTAACTCCGTAAAATATCGGTAGGAAGCGATTGAAATAGCAATGAGTGTTATAACAACAAATACCGCTAAAACAGAACGATTGTAACGACTAAATACTTGTTCTTTAGAAGATTTATCAAACACGGTTACAACCTTATATTCATTCTGACAGTTTTTATTTTTTGAGTTGATGCATCTTACTGAAAATACGCTTTGATAACTAGTCTGTAAGTTAAGTCCTTCAATAAGCATGCATAAAAAAGACTCTAAAACGAGCCTTTTAAAATCGACCTAATAGCGCTAAAAGTACTATAGATTTTCTTCAGCAAAGGAGGCTAATCGACTCCTTACCACCCCATTTAAATTAATGGTCGAACTACCAGGGAAATCTTTAAAACGTTCAACAATATAAGTAAGCCCTGAAGTAACGGCCGTTAAATAATTACTATCAATTTGAGCAAGATTGCCCGAACAAACGATCTTTGTTCCCTCACCACAGCGTGTGATAATAGTTTTCAGTTGCGACGCGGTTAAATTTTGACATTCATCGAGTAATACTAAAGAATTTTGAATGCTCCTACCCCGCATGAAATTCACTGATTTAAATTGAATATTGGCTTTTTCTATTATGTAATCAAGACTACCGTTCATATTTTCATCTTGTTTGTGTAACACTTCTAATGAATCAGTAATAGCCGCTAGCCAAGGTGCCATTTTTTCTTCTTCTGTGCCGGGTAAGAAACCAATAGATTCTGCAATTTCAGGGGTACTACGCGTTACAATTACTTTGTCGTAAAGACCACGTTCAATCACTTGTTCAAGAGCTGTTGCTAGTGCTAATAATGTTTTACCGCAACCAGCAGGCCCCGTCAAAATAACTAAATCTATCGTTGGATCTAGCAATGCATCCATTGCCATTCCTTGATAAATGTTTTTTGGATGAATACCCCATGCCTGCTTCGCCATTAGGCGTTCTTTACTTAAATCCATGACTGCAAGTTTTTCATCGTCCCACCCAACGACTTTGCCTGCAAAGCTCTCCCCTTCATCAATAAGGTATTCATTCATGTAAGTATTCGGTAATACATCACGCTTAATGTAGTGAGTGGTATTGCGACCTTCTGTTTCACTTTCGCAATCACTTACTAGTTGCCAAAAATCACCTTCAAACTTGTGGTAGCCTTTAGTTAAAAATTTAATATCATCAATAAGTTGATCTGTTCGATAGTCTTCTACAAAGGCTAAACCTGCTCCCTTAGCCTTCAAGCGCATGTTGATGTCTTTAGTGACGAGTACAACTTTAGAAGGTGATTTTTTTTCCTGAATATATAAAGCAGCATTAATAATACGGTTATCATTTTCATTGAAAGATAAACAACCTGCTTTCTGCTCTAAAGTGTAATCGTTAAAAATAGAGAGACTACCACTTGGGTGTTCATCATCATTTTGAGGTAATTTAACACCAGCCAGAACTTCTTCAGGACTAGCGTCTACAAGGGTGTCTTCAAGAGCCCGAATGGCCACGCGAGCATCTCGACTAACATCTTTACGTCGATCTTTAATAGAGTCTAATTCTTCAAGCACGGTCATGGGTACCACCACATCATGCTCTTTGAAGGAGAGAAAGGCGAAAGGTTCGTGTAATAAAATATTTGTGTCTAATACGTAAATAATTTTTTCTTCATTCATACAAAGATCTCCAATCTAGGTTAGCCTGACACTGATGAACAATTAAGATAAGTATAGGTTCAATCACCTAGTATTCAACTGTTGGCTAAATCAAAACAATAAAAAACGCAATGAACGCCAATACCTTATTATCCCGAATGATAATTTATCTCTTACAGCGAAAGTAAATACTAATTATGCTGCTTTTAGATATTATTTATTCTAATGCAAACTTTATTGAATCCTTTTGTAAATTCTCTGCTTTTTTTAATGATCACAACTATGATTAACGTTATTATAGCGCCCTTTTTTAATGCCTTCATGGGCATGTTCTGTTGCATGATCTTTTAAATATCGTGCAAGTGTTTAATTTTGGAGTTTTTATATATGGTTTTTTACCCTGGTCAACGATGGATAAGTGACGGAGAGTCGGATCAAGGATTAGGTACAGTAATGACGGTTGAACATCGTTTTGTTTCTATTGTATTTACTGCCACAGGTGAATCTCGCCAATATGCCATAGCCAATGCGCCATTAACTCGTGTTATTTTCAATCAAGGTGACAGTATCCCTAGTCATGAAGGCTGGACATTAACAGTTGAAAGCATTGAAGAAATAGACAACTTACTGACTTATCATGGTAAGCGCCAAGATACAGGTGAGGCAACGTCGTTAAAAGAAGTCATGATTGACCACTTCATCAAATTTAATAAACCTCATGATCGCCTACTCAATGGCCAAGTTGACCGTCTCGACTGGTTTCGTTTACGTAAAGACAGCTTAAAACACCAACATACTCAGCAACAATCTCCGTTAATGGGTTTAAGTGGTGGCAGAGTAAGCTTAATTCCTCATCAATTATATATTGCTGAAGAAGTAGGTTGTCGATTTGCACCTCGAGTATTACTCGCGGATGAAGTAGGTTTAGGTAAAACTATTGAAGCTGGTTTAATTATTCATCAACAGCTGGTAACGGGTCGTGCTAAGCGTATTTTAATTATTGTGCCTGAGTCGTTGATGCATCAATGGTTGGTAGAAATGTTACGTCGTTTTAATCTACATTTTAGTATTTTTGACAGTGAGCGTTGCCAAGAAATTAAAAACGCAGATGAAGAAGGCAACCCATTCAGTTCAGAACAACTGGTATTAGTTAACTTAGATTTTGTGACAAAAAATCCAGAATGGTATGAAGACTTAATTAGCGAGGACTGGGATTTGATGGTTGTTGATGAAGCACATCATTTAAATTGGCATCAAGACAATCCTAGTATTGAATATTTATGCGTTGAACAGTTAGCTCAAAGTATTCCTGGTGTTCTATTATTAACGGCCACTCCAGATCAACTCGGGCATGAAAGCCATTTTGCGCGTTTACGTTTACTCGACCCTGATCGCTTCTTTGATTATCAGAAATTCACAGAAGAAGAAAGCCATTACACAGAAGTGGCAAATGCCGCCAATGCTTTAGTTGCTAAAAGCACATTATCCATTGAGCAAAAAGCAACGCTGACTAAGCTATTAAAAGAAACTGATATCAGCCAGCACTTAGATAACATCAACCTAAAAGCTGAAACGAATGCTGACATCAAGAAACAAGACGCATCACGTGAGCAAGTACTTACACAGCTGCTTGATCGTCACGGCACAGGTCGTATTCTTTTTAGAAATAGCAGGAATACGATAAAAGGCTTTCCTGAAAGAGAATTACATTCAACACCTTTAACCTTACCAGAAGCTTATCAAGACCAAATAAATGAATTTTTATTGTCTGATACTAGCGAGAACTTAAAAGCATCATCACAAGCTAAACATATTTTCACCCCTGAAATTATGTTTTCATTAAATAGCCATGAAAATTGGACGGACATTGATCCTCGTATTGACTATTTAATTGATCTATTGCAAACACTTAAAAAAGAAAAACTACTTGTTATATGTGCCCACGCACAAACTGCCATTGATTTAGAAGCAGCTTTACGCGTCAGAGAAGGTATTCGAGCAGCGGTTTTCCACGAAGGTTTAAGTATTTTTGAGCGTGACAAAGCAGCAGCTTATTTTGCCCAAGACGAAGATAGTGCACAATGTTTATTATGTTCAGAGATTGGCAGTGAAGGCCGTAACTTTCAATTTGCTCATCACTTAGTATTATTTGATTTACCTAAAAACCCAGATCTTTTAGAGCAGCGTATTGGCCGTTTAGACCGCATCGGGCAAACACAAACTATCCGTTTACATGTTCCTTACTTTGAGAATTCTGCACAAGGTTTGCTTTTTAACTGGTATCAAAATGGTTTAAATGCCTTTGAACATACTTGTATTACTGGGCGAGCAATTTTTGACATTTTTGGCGAACAATTATTTGATTTAGCCTTAACAGAACAATGGCAATCAACCGCTGCAGAAAAACTTATTGACGATAGCCACAACAAACACTTAACACTTAAAGCCGACTTAGAATCAGGACGTGACAAATTATTAGAATTACGATCTTCAGGTCAAGGTCGTTCACACGCATTAGTCAAAGAAATTTCAGCGCTAGACCAACAAGTTGAATTACCTCAGTTTATGTTTCAAGTTCTTGACGTTTTTGGCATTAGCCAAGACGATAAGTCAGATAATGCCATTGCTTTACAACCAAGCGAACACATGCTTTGTAGTAACTTCCCTTGCCTACCTGATGACGGCACTACTATTACTTTTAATCGAGATACTGCGTTAGCTTGTGAAGATTACCATTTATTAACGTGGGATCATCCAATGGTGCGCGGTGCTATGGATTTAGTTCTAAGCGATCAAACGGGTAATTCCAGCATAGGCTTATTGAAAAACCCGGCTTTACCTGCGGGTACATTTTTTATGGAATGTATTTTCACTATTGAAGCGACTGCGCCAAGCCACTTACAATTAGGCCGCTATTTGCCAACTACGCCAATTCGCGTGTTAGTTGATAAGAACGGTAGTGATTTAGCAGATAAAGTCAGTGAAACTGTGCTTGATCAGCAACTCGCTCCAGTGAAAAAACAAGTTGCTTTGCAACTAGTCAAAGCATTAAAAGATCAAGTAACACCTTTAGTAGCTAAAGCAGAAGCGCATGCTAAGCCGCAAGTCGTTAATATTCAGCAAAAGGCGCTTGCCAATATGCACAAAACGTTAGATGCAGAATTCCAACGGTTAACAGCGCTTAAAACAATTAACCCAAGTGTTCGTCAACAAGAGTTAGATTTCATTGAATTCCAACAAAGTGAATTGAGTCACTATATAGACAAAGCACAGTTGAAATTTGAAGCGGTACGCTTAATTGTGGTGAGCAACCAATAATGCCAATTAACCAAGAAAAGCAAAAGGGCTTACAACAACAAGTGGTACGGATGGTCCCCAATCCTGACTTTGTTTATTGCCCACCCATGTCGCCTTATCTTGATATAATTTATAAAGATAATGATATTGTAGTACTTAATAAACAAAGCGGTTTATTGACTGTTTCAGGACGTTTACCTGCGCATAAAGATTGTTTACAAAGCAGAGTCAATAAAGTACTACCAACGGCAACTGTTGTTCACCGGTTGGATATGGCCACATCTGGCATATTGATCATGGCACTGCATAAACCTGCGCACGTAGCCATTAGCCGTATGTTTCAACAAAGAGAAACAAAGAAAAGCTATATCGCCCGTGTTTATGGTCACATGAAGGATGATGATGGTTCTGTTGATCAACCGCTTATTTGTGACTGGCCAAATCGTCCACGACAAATGATTGACCATGAACGCGGTAAACAATCGCTCACACATTACAAGGTATTGTCTCGTGACATCGATGATAACTCAGTGCCGAGTACGTTAGTTGAGTTAACCCCGATAACAGGGCGTTCACATCAACTGCGTGTACATATGTTATTTTTAGGTCACCCGATTTTGGGTGACCGATTATATTCACATGAGGCTGCTGTTACTGCGAGTTCGCGATTATTACTGCATGCTCAAATGTTAGCATTAGCACACCCGATGAATGCAGAAACGCAGAGCTTTAATGTCCCTTGTCCTTTTGTTTGATAAGAATGCTTGATAACAAAATTTTTTAGTTAAAAAAATAAAGTTTCTGCCGATAATTTATTTATAATGAATAGATGAAAAATTATCGGTGAATTCTTCACACCTCTATTTCCTAAGGAATTTATGTTATTACGCCTTTTAACTTCGTTCGTCATTTTTTGTTTATTCACTTTTAATCCTATTAATAGTGATGCAATTTCTTATCAAGAAGAAAATGAAAAGAAAAAGACCGAAGATAAGAAAGAGTCTGTAAAAGAAGCAGAAAATAACCCCATAGAACCTAAGAAAGCTGTCATTATAAAACGCCCAGATATCTTTGCTCCTGTAGATGCTCTAAAACAAAAAGATCAAGATATAACCCATTACTTAACTGCTGGTAAAGTCACACCAATGATAGCTGGTGCTAAAGACTTTATTACTATTATTAACGAAAACACGTCGAGCAACCAAAAAGGGGTAATGATATTACTACCTGACTGGGGAATGTCTGCAACGAGTAGTAATGCATTAAACTATTTACAAAAAACACTACCTCGTCAAGGTTGGACAACTATCGCGATTCAACCGCCCAGTCGACCCATAGGTTACCCTTCAAATGCATTAATGTTATCACTACAAATCGAAGAAAATGATAAACTGTTAGCCCAATGCCAAGAAAATCTCACTTCGATCCTGAATGAGGTAATGAAAAAAGCTAAAGATTACCCAGGTATATTTGTTGTTGTTTCAAAGGGAAGTCACGCGGTATTACTTGCTGATTTATATAGCCGTGGAAAACTAGAGTCACCCAGTGCATTGGTGATGCTCAGTGGTTATATAAATACAGATAGTCTTTCATTTGCTAAGACATTGGCGACCAGCGACTTTCCAGTCTTAGATCTATTTTTATCAAGAGAGCATCAATTAGCAAATACTAATGCTAGCATTCGGAAAGCACAAGCGACTAAAGAAATGAAAGCATATTATAGGCAATCTCGGCTGCACAATAACCAAATTGGTTACTACCCTGAAAAGCAACTACTGAGATCGATCAATGGTTGGTTAAAATCTATTGGTTGGTAGACTTACAGACGCGACTTTCTAGATCGATGCATGATTAAACGATCTTGTGCTGTAAAATGAGCTCTGAGCGAATAAACTCACTCACATAATAATATTAATAAACAGAAAACAAAAAGCCCTGCTGAAGTTATATATTCAGCAGGGCTTTTTTAATGGTGAGTACCTTAAACGATGATTTGAAAATCCTCTATTTTAAAGACTTATAATTTGAACTCTTGTACTGATTGTTGTAATTCTTCTGCTAGTTTAGCAACTTCATTACTGGATTGAGCGGTTTGTTGAGCACCCGCTGTTGTTTGCTCAGCGATAGCTACAATAGACTCTAAGTTTTCACTAATCTCATGAGCCACAACACTTTGTTCTTCAGCTGCAGACGCAATTTGCGTACTTCTGTCAAATGCTTCATGAACTGATTGAGTAATGGTTTGAAGCGCTTTCTCTGCTTCTTCACTTTGCTCAACACAATTTGCTGCTTGTTTTTTACCTGCATCCATAACGCCAACAGCTCGTTGAGCACCACTTTGTAGTACCTCAATCATATTTTGTATTTCTTGCGTTGACTCTTGTGTTCTACTTGCAAGTGTTCTTACTTCATCAGCAACAACCGCAAAACCACGGCCTTGTTCACCAGCGCGTGCAGCTTCGATAGCAGCATTCAATGCAAGTAAATTCGTTTGCTCAGCAATACCACGTATAACATCAAGTATTCCACCAATAGACGCACTATCTTGTTGTAGCTTATTAATGACTTGTGAAGCTTCTTCAACTTCATTAGCCAATAATCCTATCGTTTGGCGATTACGCTCAGATATAACTTTGATACGCTTAGCTTCATCATCCGCTTGCTTAATTTCGGCTAAAGTATCATTAGCACTTGATAGTACCGTTTGAGAGGTACTGCTCATTTCTGTGGTTGCTGAAGCAGCTTGTTCAACCTGTGAGCGTTGCTCAGCAATAGCAGTAGTTCCTTGTGCTGTTACCGCTGATGTTTCTTCTGCGGCAGTAGCTAGCTGTGTAGAACGACTCACAATACCTTGAATAAGGTTTCGTAAGCTATCAATTAATAAATTACAGTTACGCGACAATTCTGCAAATTCATCATTGCCACTTTCATCTAATTTATGTGACAAGTCACCAGAAGCAACAATATTTAGCATTTTATTCACACGGCTTAGCGGTCGAGTGATACTAGTAAGCGTTAAGTATGCAATAACACTGGCTGCTATAATTGAAAAAATCATAATTGCCCAAGTTTGTGTAGTACCATCAGCCACTTTTTCTTGAACAAGATTACCTGCAGCTAATGCAGTTTCGTTAGCCAAGTTTACTTGAGTTTCTAAAATAGCGTTTGCTTTTTTGATATTACTTTCAGCGGCACTTAAATTTTCCGTTGCTGTTTTCAATGCTAACAGTTGATTATCTTTATGAACAAAAACACCATCATTAGAGTTAATCAGCTCATCTAATTCGCTTAATGCAACAGACAAGTCATCGGCTATATCTTTAGCGCCTTTATTAGACAACTCTGAAATAATATCTTTAAATGAGCTATCGACTTCAACATATCCATTAGAAATTTGTTTACCAACTAAATCTGTTGATGCTAAATCAATCAAACCTCGGTATTCAAGTGCTGAACTTACAACACCATTGAGTAAGGTTTCTATACTTTCACCTAAACTTACAGCTCTCTGCAACTTAGTATCGGCTAAATCATGATCGGCAAGATCTAATAATAAGGTTGCGGCATCATCAGCTTTTTCTTCGAGGCTATCAATTTTTTCTCTTAAAATAAGCGCTTCATTGATGCTATTTTCTCGATTACTAAAAACAAGCCCTATTTCTTCTTCAAGCTGCGTATAAACTGAATCTACTTTACGTAAATTAGATAATAATGAATTTTCATTTCTCACCACATTCTTTAGCTTTTTAAGCTCTTTTGAAAAATCTTCTTTATCTTTATTATACGATGCTAAGTTTGCACTAAGAGGTGTGTATTCTGTTTGGTAGTATGCACGCAGTGTAAGGTTACCTATTTGCGTTAAGGTATTCGCAAGTTTGTTACTACCTTTTAGTGTGGGTATTGCTACTTCACTTTGTTGGACTGTAGAGTCTTGAATTGTGTTTAAATTCAGTAAAGATATAGCACTAGTTATTATCAGTAAAACTGCAATAATGGCAAAACCGCCTATTATTTTCATTGCTACCGTTAAATTCATAAATGTCCCCGTGTAAAATGGATAGTATTAAGTATGTGTTTAAACTAAATGAACAGCTACAACCTTAAATGTAGAATTACAAATTCAAAGCCTATAGTTATATATCACTTAAAATTATTATCGACTTTTCTTATTAAACATTTAGCTATAAAGTTCAGTATAACAAGCTTAATCTATTTTTCATCTTTAGTTATTGCTTTATCGTAAGTTTTTTAATTTTCTTATCATCGGTGCGAATGTTCTGTAAATAATTTCTTATCAGACCATCTTAATAAAGTTAAATAACCGCCCCAGACACAACCGGTATCGAGAGCATGGATGCTTTCAGCTGAACAGTGTCCCATTAATGAAGCCCAATGACCAAATATCCAACTGTAATCCTTGTGGCCAGGAGAAAATTCAAACCAAGGTTTAATATGAACAGGTGCTTGCTCAATGGGAAGTTTACAGGAAAATTCTAATGACCGGTCAAGGTGGCAATATCGCATTCTGGTCAGTGAGTTAACCGTGAAACGAAATTTTTCATGAGATGTCTTAGCTAAAGACCATTGTTTAGGTTCTTCACCATACATCACTTTCAACCATTCACTTCTTAACGTTGAAGCTAAGTGTTTATTTACTTCGTTTGCTTGTTCAATCGCTTCTTCAGGAGACCAAAAGGGAGGTAGACCAGCATGGCTCATGTATACATTTTCATTAGGGAGTTTTTGAATAAGCGGTTGCTTTGCTAACCAATCCATCAAATCATTAATATCTGAAGCGGCTAATAACTCATCAAAAAAATCAGAAGGTTTTGCTTTTTTAATCCCTGCGTGAATGGCTAATAAGTGAAGATCGTGATTGCCTAAAACCACTTTAGCACTATCACCCAGTTGTTTTATGTATCTGAGTGTCTTTAAGGAATCTGGACCTCTAGCGACAAGGTCACCGGCAAGCCAAAGCTCATCTTTTTCAGGCGTAAAAGCGACTTGAGCCAGTAACGCTCGTAGTTCATGGTAGCAACCTTGAACGTCTCCAATAAAATAAATGGCCATATACTTGAGTATCGCTATTAATTAAGAATTAAAGGCTGGGCTAAACCGAAAACGGGTATTTCAACTTGTTGTAAATTTTTATCATCACTGAGCATTTGATAATGCCCTTGCATTGTTCCAACCGGTGTTTTTAAAATGCAACCACTCGTATAGGTAAACGTCTTATCTGGCGCTATTAATGGTTGTTTGCCAATGACACCTTCTCCGACAACCGTTGATGTTTCATTGTTACCATCAGTTATCAACCAATAACGAGATAACAATTTAACAGACTGGTTGGTATTGTTGGCAATACTAATGGTGTAACTGAACACATAGTTTTTTTCATTCTTAATAAACTGAGATGCAATATATTTAGTTTGAACGCTCACCGAAATATCATCTTCTACTTCAATGGGTTCTAGGTTACTTGATGGTGAGTTTACCTTCATAGTTCAACCGGATTATCTGTTAAGAAATTGGCAAGTTTGATGTAGTCACTCACTGGTAAATTCTCAGCACGTAGCGTAGCATCAATGCCTAAATCAGCTAATTGCTCAACCGTAAATAACTTTTTAAAGCTATTTCTAATCGTTTTTCTCCGTTGATTAAATGCCGCTAAACAAACTTGGTTTAGCGAAGTAATATCTTTAACGGGATTTTTAATTTCACCATGAGGGATTAGTCGTACTATCGCAGAATCAACTTTAGGCGCTGGTTTGAAAGCTTCAGGACCAATTTGCATAACAGGAATAACCTGACATTGATATTGAGTCATAATGGAAAGTCGACCATATGCTTTACAATTTTCGCTGGCAGCCATTCTTTCAACAACTTCCTTTTGCAACATAAAGTGCATGTCTTTTACGCTATCTTTGAAAGTAAGCAGATGAAAAATTAATGGCGTTGAAATATTGTAAGGTAAATTGCCAAAGATCCTTAAAGGTTTTTCTTTAGTCGCTATTTCACTGAAATCGAATTTCAATGCATCAGCTTCATAAATTGTCAATTTAGAGGCAATAAAGGGGTGATGACGTAAACGATGAGCAAGATCTCTATCCAGTTCAACCACAGAAATAGCACCCGCTCGTTCAATGACAGGCTCGGTCAATGCCCCTAAGCCTGGGCCAATTTCAATAAGATTTTCACCCGGTTCTGGATCAATAGCATCAACAATTTTACTGATAACACCTTCGTCATGTAAAAAATTTTGTCCAAAGCGTTTTTTAGCCTGATGGCCTAAATGGGTTTTATTATTCATAATTGATTATTTGCTAATTTAATTGCGGTGGTGATAGCTTCAATAAAGCTTCCTGAATCAGCTAAGTTAGTACCCGCTAATTCAAGTGCTGTTCCGTGATCTACCGAAGTTCTAATAAACGGTAAACCTAATGTAATATTAACCGATGATCCAAAGCCTTTATATTTCAATACGGGTAAACCTTGATCGTGATACATCGTTAAAATTGCATCAGCATTACTTAAGTACTTCTCTTGAAATATAGTATCTGCAGGCAATGGACCTATAACTTTAATACCTTCAGCCTTTAATTCATCCAGAGCGGGAATCATCACGTCTATTTCTTCTCGGCCTAGATGTCCATCTTCACCTGCATGGGGATTTATACCACAGACATATATTTTAGGTTCTTTTATGCCGAATTTATTAATAAGGTCGGTATTGAGAATACGCGTCACTTTTTGTAAGCGCTCTGCGGTTATCGCTTTAGCAACATAAGCTAAAGGAATATGCGTTGTGACCAAAGCTACCCTTAAACCTTCTGTTGCTAACATCATCACGACATCAGAACAATTAGCTTGGTTAGCAAAATACTCAGTATGCCCGCTAAAGGCGATACCTGATTGATTGATTAGTCCTTTATGAACAGGACCCGTAACAATGGCATCAATTTCACCAGAAATATTCTTTTCGCTGGCAATTCTTAACGTTTCAATGACATAAGCGCCATTTTCGGTATTGAGTTCACCAGGAATACAAGCATCAGCCATATCGACTGAAAGTATCGTTATCGTTCCTGCTTTTTGTGGTTTTGCATCAGCCTCATTATCATAATCAATGAGTGTTAATGGTAAACCTAGTTTTTCAGCTCGTGCTTGCATTAACTTTTTACAAGCGACAACAACAAGTTCAACAGACCAGTCTTGTTGAGCAATTACAATTGTTAAATCTGGGCCAATACCCGCAGGTTCACCTGGGGTAATTGCGATACGCTTTGTCATTATTGGCCATCTCGTTTGAAGATTTCAACGTAGGCTTCATCACGAAGTTCTTTAATCCAACGTGCACTTTCTAGCCCAAACTTTCTATTAAATAGAATTCTATGCGCCTTGTTTTCATTCATTTGTTTTGTCGCATCAAGAGTTCTTCGACCGGTTAATTCCACTAAATGCCAACCAAATGAAGACCTAAAGGGCTTATGTATTTCATCAATCTTCAAACGCGCTAGCGCAGCCGCGAATATAGGGTCATAATTATTTGGGTCTGACCATCCTAAATCACCACCTCTCACTGAAGTAGGCCCTTCAGAGTGCTCTTTTGCTAGATCAGCAAAATCAGCTTCCCCTGCGTTAATTTGATCCATAAAACCTTGCAGTATATCTTCTGCTTTTGCTTCGCTTAAAATAACGGATGGTTCTATCAATATATGTCGTGATTTCACTTCTTCTACTTCAATTATTTCACGACCCCGAATATCTATAACCTTTACAATACTAAAACCTAAACCTGTTCGGATAGGTCCTAAAACCGTCTCTTTCTTCTCTCCATCAATGATTGAGGAAAATAGCGTCGGTAATTCATTGATATTTTTCCAACCTAAATCACCACCTTGTAAAGCATTGGAACCACCTGAAGACGCAATCGCTATTTGTGCAAAATCACTACCATTATTGAGTAATTCAATCACTTTTTCAGCACGCACTTTAGCGGCGTTCAAATCATCTTGTGTTGCTTCAGCGGGAAACTCAATAAGTATATGCCCTAAACGATATTCAACATCCGTATTAGTTTGTTCTTTCATCGAAGACATTAAATTGGCCACGTCTTGTGGTGAAACATAAATACGACGTTGAACACTATTACGGCGAACTTCACCTGCAATAATTTCAGTTCTTACGACTTCACGGTATTTCTCATAATTGGTACCATCTTTAACCATATTTTGACGAAATTGTTCCAAACTTTGGTTATTATCTTTAGCCAGATTAGTTAGCGTTTCATCAAGCTGGGCATCACTCACTTGCACACCCATACGTTCACCAAGTTGAGTGATAATGCTATCGTTTATCAACTTGTCAATAACTTGAGTTCTCAGCACTTTGTCTGATGGTAAACTTTGACCTTTTGATGCAGCTTGTTCTTTAATCGTGGTTATTAAGTCTAATATTTCAGACTCTAAAACAACCCCACTATCGACGATAGCGGCGACCCTATCAAGTTCAACTTGTTGTGCATGCAATGGAAAAAAAGAAGTTATCGCAAAAGCGCTGGTTAAAAGTAAAAATTTCAATGATTTTTTCATGTATCGTCTATTTCTTATATTTAATTATTGAGAAAGTAAGGGCGTTTGTAGCCAAATATACTTGAGTTGAACATATCTGTAATGTCTTTTGTTCTCATGCTAAACCTTAGCATGAAACCACTATTAAATTCATCGCGATTTTCATTATTACCCGATGGTTCATCAAAGTTTGCAGTGATATGACGATGATAAGCAAAACTAAGTGACCAACAACAACTTTGGTACTGTAAACCTACATAACTTTCTATGCTTCTATTTTGTTGTAAGTCTTGGGTTATTCTAGAAATAAGTTGCCAATTCTTATTTATTCTTACACTCCCTGCCAAAGATAATTGTTCTAATGTTATACCTGAGACATCACGAGTATATCGATGGTTCAATTGAATTGTTTGATTTTTTCCAAAAAGATAGTCGACACTGGTTTGGCTCTTATTGGTAAAATCGTCTTCTGTATTATATTGAATGTCACTGCTAAACTGCCAGTTTCTATTTATACGGGCAAACACTTCTAAGGCAAGTGCTGACACATCAGCCGCACCCCCTTGGTTTTCATCAAGGATAAAATTACTATCATTAAGATAAACGATGCGACCTAAACTCAATCGAAACTGTTCTTGATTAGCACTATCTAATAAACGACTTGTGACGCCCCAAGAATATTGATTCGCTTGTGCAACACGGTCTAAACCACTAAAACGTCGGTCACGAAAGAGACCATCATAATCATCTTGAAGTGTTGTTGTATCGTAAACACCGATATTACTTTGATCTTTATCAGGAATATATAAATACTGTACTTGAGGCTCTAAAGTTTGTGTGAAGCTATTTCCCCAAAAGCGTGTTTGTCGATCAAAATTAACCCCTCCATGAAAACGTGCTTTTGGTAATATTCTGCTCACGCTTTCTTCAAGTTCACTCCCTAAAGGAATATTATCTTGCTCGTAATGTGTATGTAATACTTTAAACTCAGAATTAAGAAACCATGCTGGCGTAACAATAGGAAAAGTGAAACCCGCTTCTACATGATAACGCCTTGCTGTCGGCATAGTATTGTCTGCGGTTTCAAAGTTGGTAATCTCTGAATATACATCAAATAAACCGTCCAACAAATTAATTTTTTGGTGGCTATTGAGCTCCAGTTGAGCAAGCGCTTTATAGTTAGTTTGATTGTCACCTAATACTTCAAAATCTTGTAATCGAATCTTAGCTTGCCAACTCTCAGCGAAATATGCCAGTTCACCCGTTTGGTATAAATAGGCATCATTATCATTGTAATGTTTAGTGCCAACATCAACCAAATAATTGTCATCACTTATCGTTGTGTAATCGATGTAGAGTCTAAAATTTTCAGAAAATGTACCAATATGCTGCAGTCGAAATAAATAGCGAGCATCAGTATTATTCTGTAGTTCATTATCTTGGTCTAAATACTCGAAATCAAATTGCCCTTGTTGATCTTCTTGCAAATAACGAAACTCAGTACTTAACAACGTACCTCTTTTTGACATGTATTTCGGCGTAAATGTTGCATCCATATTGCGTGCAATATTCCAATAATATGGCATTGCCGTGGTAAAACCAGATTTACCCGATTTATCAATTTCTGGGTATAAAAAGCCAGATTGTCTTTCTTCACCAATAGGGATCGTAAAATACGGCAGATAAAAAACCGGTACATCGAATACTGAAAACCGGGCATGATAAGCTTCTAAATATTTTTCAGTTTTAGAAATGTTAATTTCACTGGCGTTGAGTTGCCAATCAGGTGAAGAACCGTAACAAGTGGTAAAAGATGAATCGACTAATGATAACATCCCTTTTTTAGAAACAGCAATTGTTCCTGCACCTCCATGCCCAGCCATGCCAACAAGTTGATATTGAGTATTTTTCAGTGTTGTCGTATTTAGTGCGTCGCTAATATTTAACTGTTCAGCAAAAATATCAATGCCTTTATTCTGGAAGTGAATATCTCCTATTGCATTGATTGATGAGTTTTCTCTATTTAGCTCGATCTCATTAGCAAGAACAGTCTGTTGATTATTTAACAACATAACATTACCGGTAAATTTGGCGACTTTATTTTTATTAATACCCGAACTATCGGCCAAAATAGTAATTGTTTTACTCTTTTGAATTGATTGAGGCTCGGTTAATTGAGGATAAGTTGGAATAGAGCATTGAGCCATATCATCAATATTACGAGTCACTTGTTCAGCAAAACTATATTTAGCTATTGATAAACAAGAAATTATTAAAATTAAATAGCGCGGAAATGACATTAAAAGTCCGATGGATGAATGATTAAAGCAATATAAATAAAAGCGAGCAACATTTTATACTCAAACACTTAAATAATATAGCAATTTTCTTTAGGGTGCTAATTCGGTATATTAGCCATACTTGTGGGTATTGCTGTTTAAGCCACTTAAAAAAATCTCTCTTTAATAAAAATACTTGAGGAATAAAAATACTTGAGGAATAAAAACTTGCCAAGCTCTCGAATTCAAATGCTTCGTCAATGGTTGAATCAACATTTTTCAGACGAAAATATTCAATTGACGCCTTTGACAGGTGATGCTGGATTTCGATGTTACTATCGCTTTACCCACAACAGAACTTCGTTCATCGCTGTTGACGCACCTGCTGACAAATCAAATAATGATGCTTTTGTATTTATGCACGATTGTCTACGTAAACAAAACATCTTAGTACCTGAGATTGTCGCCGTTGACTTATCATTGGGCTTTTTTTGTTTAGCTGATTTTGGCGACATACTTTTGGCTGATATATTAACGCATGAAAACATGGCTATTACTTATCATAAAGCCATTAAAATATTACTTGCTCTTCAATCTGGCTTATCTAAAGACACAACGAAATTACCTCATTATGATAAGGCATTCGTGGAGCTTGAACTCAATATATTTCATGAATGGCTATTAGCCAAACACTTATCACTAACGTTAACCGATAATGAAGAAAAACAATTAACCCACTGTTTTTCTATTCTAACTGAAAACATGATGAGTCAACCCCAAGTATTGATTCATCGTGATTATCATAGTAGAAATATTATGGTATTAGAAAACAATGAATTAGGCATTATTGATTTTCAAGATGCGGTTATTGGCCCTATTACCTATGACATTGTTTCATTATTACGCGACTGCTACCTCAAATGGCCTGATAAAAATATTGCACTGCTCCTTACCGACTATATTGATGCAATTGCTAAGCAGTATTCATTACCCCCTATAACTCGCGAACAATGGCAGCGCTGGTTTGACTTAACGGGCATGCAACGACATATTAAAGCCAGCGGTATATTCGCTCGTTTGTATCACCGTGACAATAAAAGTGGCTACTTAACTGATATTCCACATACTCTTAACTACATTGTCGACATAAGTGAGCAATATCCAGAATTAGCGTTTATACATCAACTTTTACTGAAAAAAGTGATACCTGCGATGGAAGCATTAAATGAGAGTAATATAAAATGAAAGCGATGATTCTAGCTGCTGGACGCGGTGAACGCATGCGTCCATTAACAGATCATTGTCCGAAACCTTTACTTAAAGTTGCTGGCATCCCACTCATTGAACATCATATTCATAAATTGGCACGATGTGGGATCACAGAGATCGTTATTAATTTTGCTTGGTTGGGAGATATGATATCCACTTACTTAGGTGATGGTAAAAAATTTGGGGTTCATATAACCTATAGCCCTGAAAAAAATGGCGCGCTTGAAACGGCAGGAGGAATTATTCAAGCTTTACCTTTGTTAACTCAAAATAATAATGAACCTTTTATGCTGATTAATGGTGATATATTCACCGATTTTAACTTGGATGAAATGCCAACTTTAGCCGATAACTATTTAGCCCACATCTGCTTAGTTAACAATCCTGAACATAATGAAAATGGTGATTTCACCTTTAATAACAATGAATTGAAAAACATTAAACCTAAAGAAAATTCAACGTTCCAAAGTGAATCCACTTATACTTTCAGTGGCATAAGTGTTTTTAGACCTTCCTTTTTTAAAGGTGAAAAGACCTCACAAACGTTAAAATTGGGTCCTATGCTCAAAAAAGCAGTTAGCGAAGGAAAGGTTTCTGCAAATATACTCACTTGTGCATGGACCGATGTTGGCACACCAGAGCGTTTAGCGAATCTAAATAAATAAACAATACAAACAGGTAATAGTAATAATGAGAATATGGGGAAAACTTTTAGGTTTTATATTTGGCTTTATGCTGAGTAAGAATCTTATTGGTGCACTAATCGGCATGTTTATCGGCCATACTTTTGATAAAGGCAGAGGTCTAAACTTTAGTGGATTATCTGGTGCAAAAGGGTCTGAAAATCAACGTCAATCGGCGTTTTTTTATACTTCTTTTTCTGTAATGGGCTATATGGCCAAAGCTAATGGCTTGGTGTCTAAACATGAAATTCAATTTGCTAATGCTTATATGGATAAATTATCACTTCAGGGTGAGTTAAGACAACAAGCTCAAGACGCGTTTCGAGAAGGTAAAATAGCTGGATTCCCATTAAACGACCGTCTCGCTAAATTTAACCAAGTCTGTGGAAATCGACATGATTTATTATTACTCTTTTTAGAAATTCAAATTCAAGTCGCTTTTGCAGATGGCACATTAGACAACGACGAACGTCAAGCTTTGCATGCTATTGCTCAACAATTAGGTTTTTCAGCTAGAGAGCTAGACCAACTATTAGAAATGATCATCGCCGGTGCGCAGTTTCATCAAGGACAATCAGGAAAAAGCACTCAGTCTCAATTAGAGAATGCTTATAAAGTGCTTGGGGTTACGACGGAGACCTCACAAGGAGACATTAAGAAAGCTTACCGTAAATTAATGTCACAACATCATCCTGATAAGCTAGTCGCTAAAGGGCTTCCTCCTGAGATGATGGAAGTTGCTAAACAAAAAGCTCAAGATATTCAAGGTGCCTATGAGTTGATAACTAAAAACAAATAGTATTTATCGCATGATAGCTTTGAATGAACAGACCTTAAAATACTTATTGCCTCAAACAAAAAACGCATTCTATTGAATGCGTTTTTTATTTATAAAAGGTGATTAACGTCGTTCGTAAATACAAAAATCAAGATCGAAATTATTCTTTTCATTAGCACTTAATTTATTACTTTGCGTGCGTTGCCAATCCTTCGCAACATCATACTCAGGAAATTGCGTATCACCTTCTATAGTTGCTTTTATATGCGTTATGTATAAACGATTAGCAAAGGGTAAACAATGTGCGTAAATGGCCCCTCCACCAATAACCATAACCTCATCGACATCACCCGCTAAGGTAATCGCTTGCTCAACAGAAGTAACACTATCTATACCATCAGCTTGATAGTTTTCATCACGTGAAATGACAATATTTTGTCTTCCGGGTAATGGTCGGCCTATAGATTCATAGGTTTTACGTCCCATAATAATAGGCTTACCTAAAGTTGTTTTTTTAAAGTAGGCTAAATCAGCAGGCAAGTGCCAAGGCATGTCATTGTCTTTACCAATAATACGATTATCAGCATGCGCGACAATCATTGAAAGTACGATCATAATTATAACTACATAAGAAATAAGACGACCATTAGTATACTTGAGCCGTATATTAATGGTTAAATTATTTTTTTTATAAGGGAATTATTTATCGCGATGAAACCCTAAACATATAATATCAATTGCTTCGTCATATTTACTACAATTGAATTTTCTGTATAAAAAAGCTCAAGTACATGGCACTTGAGCTTACTTAAGCTAATTATTTTGATTAATGATTATTTACGATATTCAACTTCTACGTCAAATTCGTCTTCATCCCAATCTTCATCACCAAGTTCATCTTCAACTTCTGATATGGCTTCTTCGTGGTAGGTATCCCACTTGAATTCAACCGTTTTATCTTCAGGTGTTTCCTCTTCTTCTGGAGGTAATCCTTCAATAAAGGTCATAACACCTTGTGTTAAGTCAGCTGTGCCAAATTTATTGATTGCAGAAACACTCCGAACTTCGCCCGTCCAATTTAAACCAGCAACAATACTGTCAGTGAGCACTTTCGCTTCATCTTCTAGCATTAAATCAAGTTTATTAAACACTAACCAACGTGGCTTATCAAAAAGCTTTGATGAATGTCGCTCTAATTCACTGATAATAGTTTTAGCATTTTCAAGTGGATCAGAACCATCTGCAGGCATTACATCAACAAGATGTAATAAAATCCGACAACGCTCTAAATGCTTAAGAAACTGTGTACCTAAGCCGGCGCCTTCGGCAGCACCTTCAATCAATCCAGGGATATCAGCGATAACGAAACTACGTTGGGTGTCTAAACGTACAACACCTAAATTAGGTGCTAACGTTGTAAACGGGTAATCTGCTACTTTAGGTCTAGCCGCTGATACACTGCGTATTAGCGTAGACTTACCTGCATTAGGTAAACCTAACAAACCTACATCAGCTAATAATAATAACTCAAGTTTAAGACTACGAATTTCACCTGGAGTGCCATCAGTTTTTTGGCGAGGTGCACGATTCGTACTACTTTTAAAACGTGTATTACCTAAACCATGCCAGCCGCCTTTAGCAACAAGCATTTTTTGTTCGTTATGTGTTAAATCACCTAACTGTTCACCGGTGTCAACATCAACAGCGCGTGTTCCAACAGGCACTTTCAAGATTAAATCATCTGAAGCTTTACCTGTACAGTCACGACTCTGACCATTTTGACCGCGCTTAGCAAGATGAAAACGCTCGAAACGATAATCAATTAAAGTATTCAAGCTTTCGTCAGCCATTAAATAAACGTCGCCGCCATCGCCGCCATCGCCGCCATTAGGTCCGCCGTATTCAATGTACTTTTCTTTTCGAAAACTTACACAACCGTTTCCACCGTCACCGGCTTCAACTCTTATTTCAACTTCATCAACGAATTTCATGGTGCTTTGAAACACTCCAAGATTAAACTATTGCCCTATTATAAGTTATTTTTCACACTTACGAAAACAAAGTTATTTTTTATACAAAATGAATACCGTTTGGATTAATTAAGATTACAGAATTCAATGAGAATAAATTTTCAAGAACAAGGTGCTTGATGAAACAATAGCGGGCTATTGGGATTGAAAGCAACGAAGTTATGTATATTTAGGCCATTTGAAAATGATCAGTTAATTAATGCCATTGGTATAAGATACTCATGTAATTAAATACCAAAAAAAAACCCTGCTTAAAGGCAGGGTCTTTATTAAATTTGAGTAAAGTGACTAAGCAACGATACTTACAAACTTACGGCTTTTAGGACCTTTAACATCAAATTGTACTTTACCATCTGTTAAAGCAAATAATGTGTGGTCTTTACCGATACCCATATTTGTTCCAGCGTGGAATTTAGTACCACGTTGACGAACAATAATGTTTCCAGCTAGTACTGCTTCGCCACCAAAACGCTTAACACCAAGGCGTTTAGCTTCTGAATCGCGACCATTTCGTGTACTACCTGCAGCTTTCTTATGTGCCATTTTGAATCGCTCCTAATTAGCCGTTAATGCCAGTAATTTTCACTTCAGTGAACCATTGACGATGGCCCGCTTCTTTACGTGAATGCTTACGACGTTTAAATTTAACTATTTTAACTTTATCCGCACGACCTTGATTTACAATCTCAGCCACTACTTTACTACCGGCAATGTAAGGCGCACCTACATTAACTTCTTCGCCGTTAGCGATCATTAAAACGTTATCGAATTCTACTGTTGCACCAATTTCAAGCTCAAGCTTTTCAAGGCGAACTGTTTGTCCTTCAGTTACGCGGTGTTGTTTACCGCCACTTTGGAATACAGCGTACATACCTACTCCGTACAGCGTCATTTTATTTAGACGCTAAATTTAAAAATATAGGGCGCGAATTCTACGCGAAGATTTTTGTTCAGGCAAGTCTAATTCACATCTATTTCCAAATAATTTGCTTATAATTAAACTAATGCGCTACAGCCCTTTATTGCTAAATAATTTCGTGTAAACTCATGCCTCACAAGATGTCTTAAATACAACAATAAAGGTAGCTGTAGCTTTCTATGGATATCAAAAACATACAAGCACTCACTCAAAACGATATGACTGCGGTAAATGATCTTATTTATTCGCAAATAAATTCCGATGTAGCGTTAATTAATCAACTCGGTGTTTATATTGTAAATGCAGGCGGTAAACGCATGCGCCCTATGTTAACCGTATTAGCGGCACGTGCATTCGATTATAAAGGCGATGAACACATTGCGATCGCTGCGATTATTGAGTTTATTCACACAGCAACTTTATTACATGATGATGTAGTAGATGAGTCCAATATGCGCCGCGGTCGTGAAACGGCTAATGCATTATTCGGTAACAGTGCTAGCGTACTTGTTGGTGATTTTCTCTATACCCGATCTTTTCAGATGATGACCAAACTGGGCAATATGAAAATAATGGATATTTTATCCGATGCGACAAACATAGTTGCTGAAGGTGAAGTATTACAATTAATGAACTGTAATGACCCAGATACTTCAGAAGAAAGCTACTTTGAAGTTATTTATTGTAAAACAGCCAAGTTGTTTGAAGCAGCAACACGATTGGCTGCGGTTATTGCTGGACAAGATAAAATTATTGAAAAAGCCATGCAAGAATACGGTAAGTATTTAGGCACTGCCTTTCAATTAGTTGACGATATTATGGATTATACCGCTGATGCAAAAGCGATGGGTAAAAACATCGGAGATGATTTAGCTGAAGGTAAACCTACTTTGCCGTTACTTTACGCTATGCAACATGGTAATGAACAACAAACAAAATTAATAAGAGATGCCATTAAACATTGCAATGGAATGGACCATTTAGACGAAATACTGGCTGCAATGAAAGAAACGGGCTCTTTAGTGTATACACAAAAAAAGGCAGAATTAGAAGCTGACAAAGCCATTGAGGCTTTAAGCGTGTTACCGGCGTCAGAACACAAACAAGCATTAATTAGTCTTGCTCATATTGCTGCAAATAGAACGGTATAATGATGAAGACCCATCTTGGTTTTTTCTTTAACTTAATCGCTATTTTGCTATTTATTCCAGGCATTTTTCTGCCCATGTTCTTTTTACAGATGGATGTTAGCGCCAATATTAGCGGGCCTGCACTCACCTCTGAATTGATAAACAAGGAACTTTCGCTATTAACAACGATTGAAGAGTTATGGCAAAACGACCGTTTATTAGTGGCTGGGTTAATTTTTATCTTTTCAATCTGTATTCCATTACTAAAAGCATGTTTAGTGGCTTGGTCTTATTTTAAAAGAAATACGCAGGTTGAAAGAAAGATCATCAACTTTGTATCCGCTATTGGTAAATGGTCGATGGCTGATGTTTTTGTAGTGGCAATATTTTTAGCGGTGTTGTCCACTAATCATGCGGAAACGGCAAACCAACAAACATTAAGTCTGATGGGGTTCAAACTTAACATCATGATCAGCAGTGAAACGCTATCTTCTGTTGGGCATGGATTTTATTTTTTTACTGCTTATTGTTTACTTTCTTTGATAGGTTCACAGTTAAGCCAAAGCGGCCTTAAAAAAGAATCGAATATTAACGATTAGCCATTTAGCTTCTTGATAAAAATCAGTTAACCTGCCTTTAAAAATATATTCAAAAACGGGTTAATATACTTAAATTATTCAGCACCTATATTTAATGGCAGTTAGCATACCAAAAGGCTTTATTAACAATTAGTGTATATCTCATGCATCAAGCATATATAATGTTATAAACTTACTTTTCAAAAAATTAACATTTAGGAGGGGGTATTCTTAAAATTTTAGTGGTGGGCGATCAAGAGACGATGAGACAAGTGATTACTCATATTTTAAGACAACTCGGTTTTGAGTACATAAAATCAGCTCCTGATGCAAAGCTTGCATTTCATATGATAAAAAAAGTAACTTTGATTTGGTGATTTCTGATTGGCACATGCCAGGTATGGCGGGATTACAATGACTTAAAGCGACACGTCAAACGGAAGGAAAGATACCCCTGTATGATTAGTTACGTCTGACCGTACAAAAGGGCATGTAATTGAAGCAGTAAAAACAGGCGTAAATAACTTTATTTCCAAACCTTTCTCTGGCGTCGAGCTAGAAAAAAATAGCGTTAATATTTCCAGCATTAAAAACAAAAAAAGCTTTTTAAGTTCTATCTGATATCAAAGTATTGAAACACAAATTTGATTCATATACGCTCATTGCCATCCATGCCACCACGTTATACCGTTCATCATGAACATAAAAAAAGCACTAAATAAAATTAGTGCTTTTTTTACAATTTAATTAGAGAGATTAACCTGTAATAAAATTAATGCCTTCTGTAATGTCAGCTTTTAAAGTATCTAACATGTCAGTTTTAGCTTTTTCTTCAAAAGCACTTAATTTGCCGTAAGATAAAATTTCACTTACGCCATTTACGCCTAAACGTACAGGTTGTGCGAAAAATTGTGCATCTTCGCCTGCACCTTCAACGTAAGCGTAATCAACAACATCTTCGCCTTGTAAACCTTTAACCAAAGACATACAAAAACGAGCTGCAGCCGCGCCCATTGATAAAGTAGCAGAACCGCCACCGGCTTTAGCGTTAACAACTTCAGTCCCTGCGTTTTGAATGCGAGGCGTTAAAGCAGCAATCTCTTCATCAGAGAATGTAGTCCCTTCAACTTGAGAAAGAAGTGGTAAAATTGTTGTACCAGAATGGCCACCAATTACCGGAACTTTAACATCAGCAACATTTAAGCCTTTTAATTCAGCAACAAATGCTTCAGAGCGAATAACATCTAGCGTAGTAATACCAAATACACGCGCTGCATCATACGTACCGGCTTTTTTGAAGACTTCAGCAACAATTGGCACAGTGCCGTTTACCGGGTTAGTAATAATACCCACTAACGCTTTAGGACAGTTAGCAACAATGCCTTCTGCTAACGTTTTAATAATACCCGCATTTACGGCAAATAAATCAGCACGATCCATACCTGGCTTGCGTGGCATACCCGCAGGAATTAATACAATATCAGCACCTGTTAATGCGTCGCCTAATGCGTCAGCACCAAAACCTTCAACTTTAACAGCTGTAGGGATGTGTGATAAATCGACAGCAACACCTGGAACAACGGGTGCAACGTCATATAAAGATAGCTCAGAACCAGCTGGTAATTGAGTTTTTAATAATAATGATAACGCTTGGCCGATACCGCCAGCAGCGCCTAAAACAGCAACTTTCATTGAATGTCTCCGGTAGTTAAAGAAAATTTGAGTAAATACGTAAATTTTTATGCTGAAAAGATATAGCATCAGCCACTAAAAAACAATTAATATTAATCTATATATGGCATTAGGATACCGTATAATACTATTTATGAAATAATACTTAGGTCTTACTCCTCTATCGTTAAGATATTAACATTAAAAAAAGTGTAGTATAAAAATAACAAAGAGCACCCTTAAATTATGACAGTTATTCAAAAGCAAGAAGCATTAACACAAGCTTTTAAAGATTTATTAAAGCAAGAACAGTTTGGTTCTCAGGGCGATATTGTTGATGCACTAAAAAAACAAGGCTTTGATAATATAAGTCAGTCAAAAGTTTCGCGCATGCTCAGTAAGTACGGCGCAGTTCGCACGCGTAATGCTCGCCAAGAAATGGTTTATTGTTTGCCTGCTGAATTAGGTGTTCCCACTGCAAAAAGCCCTTTACATCAATTAGTCATCGATATTGAATACAATGAAGTCATGATTATTATTAGAACAAGTCCAGGAGCAGCTCAGTTAATTGCCCGCTTACTTGATAGTTTAAGTAAGCGTGACGGTGTACTTGGTACTATTGCGGGTGACGATACTATTTTTATCGCACCAACACACGTTGGAAAAATAGAAGAAACTATTGCGAAATTAGAGTTACTTTTTTCTATCAACTTAAATTAAAACGGTTATCTTAAAGTTACTTCACTTGGCGAGTAACTTTTCACTCTTTTAAATTAACGCTATCCACCTAATTTAGTTAAAAAATTCAAGCTTGGTGCAAAGAATGACGCCCCTGTTTCTGCCTGTGTATATTTAAGCATATGGTCAAAGTTTCCATGTGCATCGCTTTGGATCATTGCTTTTAGCATTAATTCAAAAGGTTCGGGCGAGCGACAATAAGAAACGAAAAATAATCCCTGCAACTTCATATCGCCGTAAGGCATACTTTGACGAACGATTTCAATTGAATGACCTTCATCATCTTTCAAGTTTACCCGTTTAGTATGCGATGTTGGTGGCTTGTTTTCACTCGTATATTCTTCGTTTTCAAGTTTGGTTCGTCCAAAAACATCTTCTTGGTCTTTAACTTTTAGGCTATTCCATAAGTTTAAATTATGGCGATAACGTTGAATGTGTAAATAACTTCCTGCAGCAAACTCTTCATCCTCGTCATTAGCAATGAGCGCGACTTTACGACGATGAGGGCCTTGCGGATTTTCAGTTCCCTCTACAAAACCCGTTAAATCACGGCCATCGAGAAACCTAAATGCGCGTACTTGTTCAACCAGGTCAACGCTATTGGCTAATAATGCACAAACTTTGGTGCTGACAATGTGGTTAACGTCAGCACGGTCACTTCTTATTTCAATGTAAAGATCATAACTGTCAGCAGGTGCAACACGATCATCGCACTCAATAGCCGAAAAAGACTTTAAGTTTAACGGTCTGGCATAAGGATATAGTTCATCCCAATAGTTAGCACCAATAGCAATAACCCCCGCTAAGTTTGATTCTGAAAAGCGGTCAGCATATTTATCAAATAAGGCAGGTAATCGGGAAAGGGCTTGACGGATGTGGGCATTTTTATCATCTAAAACATTAAAGAGTAAATAATAACCGTGCAAACTTGGTTCTGCACATATACCAAATTGTTCTCTAGCCATCGAATTTTCCCAAAATAAACGTGAGTTAATTTCTTAATTTTACACAGTTTTTTAAAATTCACAGTAATTCATTTGATTTATTAAAATATGTTCAAACTCTGTTGCTCTTTCAAATACATGTGATCACACTGCTGCATGCACCCAAGTACTTATGATTTGTCTGGAACTAAAATCATGACCGTTCATCCTGAACATCGTCTCTCTTTGCCATCCATGGCAACACGACATACCGTTCATCCTGAACATAAAAAAACAGCCCTGAGGCTGTTTTTATTGTTTATTCTATGCATATATAAAATACGTATTCGTATTAAGTAAACTCAGGGTAGGCTTCCATACCACAATCTGATTTATCCATACCTTCGTATTCTTCTTCTTCTGTAACGCGAATACCCATTACTTTCTTAAGTACATACCACACAACAAAACTTGCACTAAATACCCAAACAAATATCGTTGCTGCACCAATTAATTGCCCACTAAAGCTCGAGGCTGAATTCGTAATAGGAACAAGTAATAAACCAAATAGACCTACAACACCATGAACTGAGATAGCACCTACGGGATCATCTATTTTCAATTTATCTAAGCCAATAATTGATAACACTACGATTACACCAGCGATCATACCAAACAAGGTTGATTGAAGTGCTGTTGGCGTTGAAGGTTCTGCAGTAATAGCAACTAAGCCCGCTAACGCACCATTTAATGTCATGGTTAAATCGGCTTTCTTAAATAAGATTTTAGCAAATATCAAGGCAGCTATTGCACCACCTGCGGCTGCAGCATTGGTGTTTAAGAAAACCATAGCAACAGAATGTGAACTGTTAATGTCTGCAAGTTTTAAGACTGAACCACCGTTAAAACCAAACCAGCCCATCCATAAAATAAAGGTACCGAGTGTAGCCATTGGCAAGTTAGCACCCGGAATTGCATTCACACGACCGTCTGGACCATATTTACCTTTACGTGCGCCGAGTAATAATACGCCAGCGAGTGCAGCTGATGCACCGGCCATATGTACAATACCTGAGCCTGCGAAATCAGAGAAACCTAAGTCACCTAAAGTGTATAAACCAAATACCGCGTTACCGCCCCAAGTCCAGCTACCTTCAAGTGGGTAGATTACGGCTGTTAGAGCAACGGTAAAAGCAAGGAATGCCCACAATTTCATACGCTCAGCAACTGCACCAGAAACAATCGACATCGCCGTCGCTACAAAAACAACTTGAAAGAAAAAGTCAGAAGCTTTTGAATAAATAGCGCCGCCATTGAAGCCATCTTCACGACCAGCAAATTCTTTTAATACGGCATCAGCATCAACAGTTTCAATGCCTGATAAGAAGAAACCACCGCCATACATAATTTCATAACCACATGCTAAATACATCATGCAGGCAATTGCATAGAGTGCAACGTTTTTAGTTAAAATTTCTGTAGTATTTTTTGCGCGAACTAAACCAGCTTCTAACATAGAGAAACCAGCGGCCATCCACATAACAAGAGCACCACATATTAGGAAATAGAAAGTGTCCATTGCATACTGTAACTGAAAAATATTTTGTTCCATGATTTACCCCTTAAATAGCTTCAACATCTTGCTCACCAGTACGAATACGTACAGCTTGCTGTAAGTCATAAACAAATATTTTGCCGTCACCAATTTTTCCAGTGTGTGCAGATTCAGTAATTGCTTTAACCAAACGTTCGACAACATCGTCATTTACTGCAATTTCAAGTTTAACTTTTGGTAGAAAATCGACTTGATACTCTGCACCACGATACAATTCAGTATGGCCTTTTTGTCGACCAAACCCCTTAACTTCACTTACTGTTAAACCTTCAACACCAATATCAGAAATAGCTTCTCTGACATCATCAAGCTTAAAAGGTTTTATTATTGCGTTAACCAATTTCATGTTTATACCCTTATTTATAATTTGCTTATAACAATACAAATGTTATGCCAATCAATAAAAGTCAATATATTCAGTAGGATAATAAAAAAATAGGAAGCACCCATAACGTGATAGCACTGACTTGGTGCGGAAAACCTTTCAGATGAGAGTACTTGGTGCATAATATTTTTGATCACCGCCACTTAAGTTGAGAATTCACGGCAACTTGAGAATTTATTTTGGAATTTTGTTTATGTTCAATGTTAAAATTTATATCGACACATACAAAGTGAAGCTAATTACACTGGGTAAATACTTCTAGATAGGCCCATATGTGGGTTCCTGTTTATTTCTAATTTTTTTGCTGCACGGTTAAACTCTGCAAAAGTGTGTTTATTAAATAATGATAAAGATAAATCTAGAGATAATATAAGAAGCTAAGTGATCACATAGAAATAAGCTTAGACGTGCAAACCACCTCTGCTGTTGCCACAGACTGTGTGAATAGTTAACGTTCGCGTTAGAGATATTATGACCGCAATATCGGAACTCCAGTCATATACTTTTGATTTTTTAGCGGAAGTTCTGAGACCGAAGCGGTCAAAAATGGTGGCTAATATTCACCTCTATTTAAGTCGGCTTTGTTAAGGTTTTAAGATATCAGCCATGCGACAGAGCCTATCAACATCTGCGACCTAGCGGCCCTTTCGTATAATCAAGATAATGACTGCTTTATAGAATATTTGTCATTTATTAAGTGGCAACACGTATGTAATTGAATGGCCATAGTCGATGCAATTGGGTGGCACAGTCACACGTTATTTTCCACCTACTAATTTTCCAATGAAATATTCATGACGAACCTGACTTTCAGCGTGGTATTGTTGCGCTTCATTTATCAAAGTATTTATTGTGCCCAGGTGTCTAATTTCTGAAATTAACAATTTAAAGTTTCTGGTATCATAGTCTGTTTTAACTCTAAGGTTATCAGCCTTAGAAAACTTCCACGGTGTATGAAAACCCTCTACATCTACCAACCAGTAAGTTTTAGCTTCTTTTTTAATAGAGGCCATATACTCACGGGGCATATATCTTATTTCTGGTTCATCCAGCAAATAAACCGTAATAGTTTTAGACACCTAATTTCCTTGCATTAAATTAATTATTTGTTCAAGTTTAACTAAAAATAGGTTATCCCTCAATTAGGTCTAACAATAGAAAGCCGCGCATAGAGAGTTGTCTCTTTAGATTAACTTTGAAACTTGCTTTACCATTTTCTCTAGTTACCTTGACGCTAGAGTAACCTTTAATTTCATCACTTGGCTTACTTACAAGAAGTAGATTATCTAATTGATTAATAACTAACTTCCAATGGTCATGATAGTTGCTTACATCATCATCAATAAGCTCAATATTGTGATGTAATACGTTTGTATCTCTATCTTTATGAAAGATAATAGCTAATTCTTTGTATACCTTTACATCAAGTCTAAGTTCTCCTAAACCAACAGTGTCCCAAAACACAGCAAGCTCTCTAAATCTATCAGTAAACCAAAAAGGTCTATTGTAAAGTTGGACTGCTCTTATATGCGAAGGTGTTAAAGATTTAATGATATCCATCATTATGTACAATTCATCTTCTTCTACATCTATACCTTTAGCTAAGTTAACTACAAAATTACACAAGTACTCTAACTTTTCCTTTTGGCTAGTTATTTCTACTTCTTACATGACTCTAAGCATAATTGCTGAGAACTCAGGTCTTTTAGCTAAAGCTTCAAGGTCAATTTCACCTAACTTTACTAGCTCCACTATCTTAGCTTCAACATCCTCCATCCAAGCATTAGTCCTGTTCTGGATAGGATTTGTGAATATGGCTTGGAATATATTTGATCCAGTTGGGACAATTGAAGCTACTGCATTCGCAAGTCTATAAACCTTGTCTTCACTTGGTTCAATTATAGGGTCTATTGATGTAAATCCATTTTCATTTTTCATGATTATTCCGTATGTATGGCGGAGTTATTTGTATATAAAACATTAATACAATGCCAATTTAAACTACTAAAGAACTATTCAAAAAGAAAGGATTTTTACTAAGTTGGAACCTGGGTTTTGGCAATATAACCACCAATCGAGAGCTATAAGTTCAATTGGTAGTTTTCACTTATGGATTAGCTAGTTTTTTGTCTGAATAAGCAGGGCAGGAATCCTTGAGTTTTTCCATCTTAAATGTCGAGTCTGCTTGATCAAAGCTTTGTTTAGCCCAAATAATCCCTTCACCTCTTTTGAAAGCAAAAGAAGTAACACATAAATGAGTTTTTTTATGCTCTTTAGTTTTATAGGTATAAACTTCTACCCCACCACCTATATTAACCAATTCATTGGCATATATGGGATACCTGGATAATTGCACCAGTTCTGCCACTCAATTACATCAAAAGAGCCAGTCATTATCGTCTAAAACTGCCACTAAATATCATTTACTGTGACCACTGAATTTCATTAGGTTTGCCACCAATAAATCAAGTTAACTTTCCATGTAGCAGACGTAGCCTTGGCTTATCTAACGACAAGTAATCCGACATTGAACTAAACCGCTCCGCGGTAATGGTGTGTTTGGCAAGCACCGTTTATCC
>JASDWX010000103.1:11243-12172 GCA_041890515.1 Alteromonadaceae bacterium | reverse complement strand
AAAAGCACGTACTGTTTGTAATGTACCGCTAATAGCTTCAGGTGGTGCGGGGAAAATATCGCACTTTTTTGACGTATTTAATGAAGCTGATGTAGATGGCGCATTAGCCGCCAGTGTATTCCATAAAGGAATTATACCAATGAATGAATTAAAGCAAACATTGAAAAACCAAAAAGTAGAGATCAGATTATGTTAGTTACCCTAGAAAATATCAAAGAATTGGCTTGGGATAAAATGGATAACTTAATCCCTGCCATTATTCAACATCAAGATACCGGCGCCATTTTAATGCAAGGTTACATGAATGCTGAATCACTTGAGCAAACATTAACATCGGGCAAAGCCACTTTTTACAGTCGCTCTAAACAAGCATTATGGGTAAAGGGTGAAACGTCTGGGAATTTTCTGAATGTCAGTGAAGTTATCACCGATTGTGATAACGACAGTTTGCTCATTGCTTGTCGGCCTATTGGTCCTAGTTGCCACCTAGGCACTGAGTCTTGTTTCCCTGAACAAAAATTGACTCAGCAAAATTTTCTCAGCGAATTAGAACAAGTCATTGCGAGTCGTAAAGGTGATGACCCAGAGAAAAGCTATACTGCTCACTTATTCTCTCGTGGCACAACTAAGATAGCGCAAAAAGTGGGTGAAGAAGGCGTAGAAGTTGCCCTTGCAGCCGTAGCAGAAACAAAAGAAGACTTGTTAGGTGAATGTGCTGACTTGTTTTATCACACGCTCGTTTTGCTGCAAGATCAGAATATTGAAATGTCAGAGGTTATGGCTGTTCTGCAAAAACGGCATAACAAATAGCTGAAAAATGGAATTCGGAAGTAAGTTGTTTATAAGATCATTTATATGCCACTTACTTTTACGGATTATGAAACTGAAATAAAATAGAATGCTACAAATGTATAAGAAAATGAATAAAC
>JASDWX010000103.1:0-11233 GCA_041890515.1 Alteromonadaceae bacterium | reverse complement strand
CTACAAACCTTTACTAAAACTGACTTTAAAAATCTAAATAAATAAACGTCAAAAAAAATAATTTTATTTTTAAATCGCCTACAAGCCCTACTTTGCAAGTGATACAAGAACCACCATGACTTGCTTTATTGACAAAAAATTTAAATTCCCGTATATTTTATTTTTTAAATGGATTTTAAAAAAGCTAAGGAATAGCAATGTTTAAATACTGGTCAATCAAACGTTACGGCACAAAGTTACTTCCCATTCTTGAGAGTAAATTTGGCTGTAAAGAATATTACAGCGCTTCTGAAATACGAACGACAATCTTTAGAAATAACTTTTCAGCAAGGTACTTGCCTTTAGGATATATTCTATTTCTTGATAATACATCGCTAAAGGAGACCATGTATATTGAATTCCCCCAAATAGAAATTTGTAAATATCGTAAAGAAATATCAGATTACTTAAGCAGTAAAAGTTACAATGGATACTTGCTGGTGCTTCAACAGGAACAAGGAGTTTATTAACTTTACCTGTACAGTAGATCATAAAACACATGTAGTGATCATAAAAATAGGTAAAGTTCAATGACCATAAATTGGCAAGTAAAGACTTTTAAAGCGCTCAACATCGATGAACTGTATGAAATTTTAAAACTTCGTATAGATGTTTTTGTTGTTGAACAAACTTGTTTTTATCCTGATCTCGATGATATCGATCGACACAAAGAAACAATACATCTCTTTTGTTATATAGAAGGTAGAATTGCAGGTTATTTACGTATTTTAGCAAGAGGTCAAAGCTATGACGAATACATTGCTATTGGCCGTGTTATCATTGCTGAGCATGCCAGAGGAACAGGTTTAGGGCATAAATTAATGACTGAAGCGTTAACCGTTTCCCAGCAATATTTTCCTGAACAACAAATTAAAATGTCAGCACAAGAACACCTTGAAATCTTTTATAATCGACATGGCTTTGAGCGTGTATCCGACATGTATTTGGAAGATAATATTCCACACATAGCCATGCTAAAAAGATTAGTTTGAAATACCGTTAACTGATAAAAAATCGTATATTTTCAACCGCTAAAACTATATAAACGATAAATAGCGATATCATCCCTATTTGACGCTGTTTAGTCACTCCTGATGTTTTTGACAAACCTATAGCATGAAGTACTCGTCCCAGAAACAAAACGGCTCCCAACGTATGTAACCAGAAAGGGCTTGCACCATTTATTTCATAAATACCTAACATCAATAATGCCATAGGAATATATTCAACGAAATTCCCATGCACACGAATCGCTTTTTCTAAAGCCTCATTACCACCGTCACCAATACCTACCTTGAACTGCAAACGTAGTCGAATAATATTGAACGCTAAACCGATACACAAAAGCCCCAGCAAACTCGCATAAAGACCTGTTATAGATAAACTTACGACCATTAAATTTCTTCTTATATTTATATATGAGGGGATAGTTTACGTTTTAAAATTTTTTTTAATAGTGTTGATGAGGTAATTATTTTAAAAAAAAGGTCAAATAAGTCAATTTTACAGGAGATAACAATAAAAAAGTTCGCCGAAGCGAACTTTTTATACACTATTTATTAATGATAAAACCATATAGCCAGTGCTATAGCATTTAACTTAATTCCTCCGCAATTAACGCACTGACTTCTTCAACGGGCTTTGTTCCATCAATTGTTAAGTATGAACATGCACCTGCTTTTGCTTCATCTTGGTAATATGAAACTAATGGTTTAGTTTGTTCGTGGTATATCCCTAAACGCTTACGTACAGTGGCTTCTTCATCATCAGGACGAATAGATAGGTTATCACCGGTATCATCATCTTTACCTTCAACTTTAGGAGGATTATAGACTAAGTGATATACACGACCAGATCCAGCATGAACACGACGACCACTCATGCGGTCAACAATCACTTCATCAGGCACATCAAATTCAATAACACTATCTACCGATACTTTATTATCTTTCATCGCATCAGCTTGTGGAATAGTACGAGGAAACCCATCGAGTAAGAAACCTGCTTTACAGTCATCTTGGGCAATACGTTCTTTCACTAAGCCGATAATTAAATCATCAGAAACTAATTGTCCCGCATCCATAACTGCTTTAGCTTTGTTACCCAGTTCAGTACCCGCTTTAATCGCTGCTCGTAACATGTCGCCTGTAGAAATTTGTGGAATACCAAATTTAGCCATTAGAAACTGTGCTTGAGTGCCTTTGCCAGCGCCGGGAGCACCTAATAAAATAATGCGCATAAAATATTGCCTTATATGTTTAATATACTAATTGGGCTGTTGTACTTGTTAATAACATACCGCCAATATAACAGCCAAATGAGTATTTATTTGAGTGTGGAACACTATACAAGTTCAGATGTAGTCAAACAAGTAGCATTACCACTCTATCATCAAAAAAGCGGGCTAAAAGACCTTTTTTATACTAAAGTCTATGCCTCTAAAACGCATTAATAACTTCTTCAAAAATAAATCAGAGAAACTCAATAAGTATAGCTAGTCGTTGTTCGGCTAGATAACTCACTTTATTTTCTGACTGTGATGCCATAGTTGAAACTTTTGATGAACATACCACTATATTGTTATGAGTTAAGAATGTTCTCAGCATCACATGGTTCAGTAAAATGATTAAGTCATCTCTTAATCGAAACAATATCGAAAATAGCTGTCGCTTTAATAAGTTGATGTAAAAAATCATCAACAGCTAATATATTACAAAGATCAAAAGTGATAATAATTTGTTTAATAACGTCAGTTATATGATGGCTAGAAACGTCGGTGGATGAACTATCTATTGATTTAAATATACTAAAAAACAAAAATGTTAATATATAGCGTTATCTTCCTGGCAAAAATGAAAGACTAGGTTCAATCTGAGGTGGGCCTATACAATATCTATGGCCAACTACCCACTCGCAAAAGATATAAAGCAGTGATGCGATTACACGTAACTGTAACTGATTAAAGGTGAGTGATTTCATATTATTAAGATTGTTATAAATTGATTTTTAACACATCAGTTATTTACTCATAACAAGCGTTATTTCACTTAATTGATTATCATTTATTTCAATGACTCAATTTATTAATTGAAAGTATGCAACGCTATAGTAGGTCTAATGGGTACTGTCTTATTGTACTTTGTGATATCTAATGAAGAAAAGTTTTATCGCTGTAATTGCCGCCATTATTATATTGCCAAGCTTATATGCTGCAGTTTCAACCACGTTATATACACCTGAGGTAAAATGGCATGGTTACAAGGAAGCTCGGGCGCTTAAGTCTGCTAAACCGATTTTTGTATTCGCTAACATGCGCTTTTGTACAACCTGTGCAGCCATGGAAAATAATGTTTTTACTGATACTGCTCTGGCTAAGGCATTAAATGAGCACTTTATTCCTGTAAAAGAAACAATCAACTTTATGCTTTCAAACTTTGTTTTTGATGATCTTAAAGACAAAAAGGGAGAAACACTTACGTTCCGGGGTTTTCCAGCCATCATGATAGTTAAAGGCAAAGAACACTCATTAAGTCATGGATATAAAAGTGTTGAACAGCTACAAACTATATTAGATAAAGCAATAAAACAGAAAGATAAAGGATAAGAACAAAAAAGGGGCTAAAAGCCCCTTTTATATTTTTATCTACTGTAAAAGATGTTATAAATTATTTAGTAAGACTTAACATCAATTTATTCAAACGAGCAACAAAGCTAGCTGGATCTTTTAAACTGCCACGTTCTGCTAACATCGCTTGTTCAAACAATACTTCAGTCCACTGATTGAACTTCTCGTCGTCAGTTTCATCAGCAACATGTTTTACTAACTCATGTTCTGCATTGATTTCAAAAATAGGTAATGCATCAGGAACTTCTTGTCCAACCGATTGCATAAGCTTCATCATTTGACTACTCATGTCGTGCTCATCAGCAACAATACAAGCAGGTGAATCTGTTAAACGTTGTGACAACTTAACATCTTTCACTTTACCTTCTAATGATTTTTTAATACGTGAAACGACAGAATCAAATTCTTGCTCAAGTTTTTCTTGAGCTTGTTTTGTTTCTTCATCATCCATATCACCAAGATCTAAACCACCACGCGTGACTGATTGTAGTTGCTTACCACCAACTTCTGTTAGGTGACTGACTAGCCATTCATCAATACGGTCAGACATTAATAATACTTCAATGCCTTTCTTGCGGAATACTTCTAGATGAGGACTATTCTTAGCGGCTTCAAAGCTGTCAGCAACAACATAATAAATTTTGTCTTGTCCTTCTTTCATACGTTCTACGTATTCAGGAATTGAAACACTTTGTACGGCTGTATTACTTTCTGTTGAAGCAAAGCGTAATAAGTTCGCTACTTGTTCTTTATTAGCATTATCTTCTGCTGGGCCTTCTTTTAAAACTTGACCAAATTCATCCCAAAATGTTTGATATTGCTCTTTATCTTTTTTACCTAATTTTTCAAGCATTTTAAGTACACGTTTTGTGCACCCTTTACGAATTGCTTGTGTAATTTTGTTATCTTGTAATATTTCACGAGAAACATTTAGCGGTAAGTCATTTGAATCTAATAAACCTTTTACAAAACGTAAGTACGTTGGCATAAACTGTTCAGCGTCATCCATGATGAATACGCGTTGTACAAATAATTTTAAACCATGCTGTTTCTCACGGTTATGCATATCAAAGGGTGCTTTACTTGGAATATAAAGTAATGAAGTATATTCAGTTTTACCTTCTACTTTATTGTGCTCCCATAAAAGTGGGTCGCCAAAGTCATGTGATACATGCTTGTAAAATTCTTTGTACTCTTCGTCAGAAATATCTGACTTTTCACGGGTCCAAAGTGCTGTTGCTTTGTTTACAGGTTCCCATTTTGCAGGAACTGCATCACGTGCTTCAACAGCATGAGTCGTTATTTTGTCTTCAGCATCTTTAACTTCTTCAACTGCTTCAACGCCAGGTACTTCTGGCGTTAGCATTTCAACAGAAACTGAAATGTGATCAGAGTACTTAGTAACAATTGACTTTAAGCGCCAATCGTCGGCATATTCATTTTCTTCTTCTTTTAAGTGAAGAATTATATCTGTGCCGCGATTAGTTTTTTCAATTTTCGCTGTGGTGAATTCACCTTCGCCAGCACTTGTCCATTCAACACCTTCAGAAGCATCAACACCAGCAGCGCGAGAACGCACAGTTACTGAATCTGCAACGATGAATGCTGAATAAAAACCAACACCGAATTGACCAATAAGTTGCGAATCTGAAGCTTGATCGCCAGAAAGTTGAGAGAAAAACTCAGCCGTACCCGATTTTGCTATAGTGCCCAAATGGTCAACGATTTGGTCATGCGTCATACCAATGCCGTTATCAGAAATCGTCAGCGTATTATTTTCTTTGTTACAACTGACTCGAACACGTAAGTCACCGTCACCTTCATATAAGCTGTCATTTGAAAGCGCATTAAAGCGAAGTTTATCAGCAGCATCGGCAGCATTTGACACTAACTCACGTAAGAAAATTTCTTTATTTGAGTAAAGTGAATGGATCATTAATTTGAGTAATTTAGCGTTATCAGTTGCAAACTGATGATTTTCTTTTTGGCCTATTTCTGACATTTGTAATATTTCCTACATTTATCTGTGTTTAAAAGTAAACATACAAAAGTTGATGCTCACGTTGATAGTTAACATGTGGGGGTAGCGAAAACGTTTTCAAGCAAAAAATTAAAAAACCTTATATAAATTATCCTCTCTTGCTGCACTTTAATTTTATTCATATCATTTTTAATATCCCTCATCACAAATAATGATTTGCTATTAACGATCACTATCCTTGAATTCGACCGCTAACTCGCAATAGCACTCTTACGCTAAAATAACTGCTTGTTGCTGCATTTATAAAAGCGATAGCACTGAATTAAAAATGTGACTTGATCGAAATAACAATACCGTTATTTTATTAGCGGGCACCCTTGCTTTAGTTGTTGGCGTAAGCGTCGCTCGTTTTGCATTTACTTCTTTATGAGTAATGTACTATATGGCGGAACCTTCATTGAACTGGTCGCGCTATTTATAAATTTTGTTGGACAATTATCGGGTAAAAAACCTGTAGTTATCATGGAAACTATCACTGCCATTTATGGAGCAGGCCAAGTGGTTGCGCCGCTTTGTTGTGTCGTATTAATGGAACACTTTAAAACTATAATGCCCCACTTTATTTAACAGCCTTTATCGTTTGTTATGGCATATTATTACTCAAATATGCGAAAGCTCATTTAATGGTTAATAACCACATGGCTAATAACCTATAAAAAACCTTTGGTGGCTAAGTATAACGCTTTAGACTGGCCTCTTAGCGCTACTTTTTCCTTAAACAGCTCAATATTTATTATTTTAAATTATTCAACAGAAGGTTTACTTTGATACAGGAACGTTACCTTTTCCTCATTTAAGGGGAACTGCTCCAGCAAAAACAGGAAAATTTAAAATGTTTTAATCGTGATAACACCATTACACTTTTTTTTGTTATCCTTCATATTAATTTCACATTCGTTTCACAGGCTTTTAATTACGATAGCGTCACTAAATATTACTGTGGTGTGGTGCAATGTTATGTCTTGTTCAATTGAATTAAAAAGCGTTTCTCAATCTTTTAGAAACAATGCTGCTGAAAAAAATGCTTCGACTATTACGTTATTTGAAAACCTCGACTTATCAATATGCCAAGGGCAATCGTATGCGATAACGGGGCCATCTGGTGCTGGAAAATCGAGCTTACTTATGTTGCTTTCTGGATTAGAAAATCCCACCTCTGGTCAAGGCGTTTACATTAGCAACAGCCAACGTTCACCACTTGATAATTTACGCTCAGAAATCGGCTTTATTTTTCAACAATTCCATTTACTGCCTGAGTTAACCGCTTTGCATAATATTGCTTTACCCTTGAAGTTGCGTGGTGATAAACAGGCAATTAAAAAGGCTAAACACTGGTTAGAAAAAGTAGGGCTGTTAGAGAGAGCTAATCATAAGCCATTACAATTAAGTGGTGGAGAGCAACAGCGTGTTGCAATCGCACGTGCGTTAGTTTTTTCACCCAAGTTTATATTTGCTGATGAACCCACTGGCAATTTAGACCAACACAATGCAAATGAAATTTCTGATACTTTATTTGCATGTTGCCAAGAGAACAACGCAGGTTTAATTATTGTTACTCACAACAGTTTACTTGCGAGTAAGGCTGATAACATCTATTCGCTTGCCAATGGAAAGCTAACTAAAGCGCCATCGATCAAAGCAGATAACAGCCAAAAAATTGAACTAAAACAGGTAGCATCATGTTAAACCATCACGTGCAATTGGCGTGGTACTACTTTAAGCAAGAGTATGATCAGCCACATCAAAAACTGTTGCGCTGGGTTCAAGCCATTTTAATGATTTTTATTGTGACCTTAACGCTATCAAGTCATACCATTCAGCATTACTTGCAGAATAATTTACAAAACTTATTGGGTGCCGATGCAGTACTCACGCAAAAAGCCAAATTAACACCTAAGCAACTGAGTTCATTAAAAAATTTAAGCGAACGTATCGTCAACACATTGCAAATCAACACCACATTAACGTTTAATGGTAAATGGCAAAATTCAACATTAAAGGCGGTGGGCGAAGATTATCCATTACAAGGAAAATTACTCACGTCAACTTCTTTACAAAGCCCTGCAACAGCCACCAGTGTTGGGCCTATTGGTGGTAACATATGGTTAGACAGCCGACTATTAGCCAGTTTAACGCTGTCAATTGGTGACACTATCAAATTAGGAGAGGAAAATTTTTTCGTATCAAACGTGTTAATTCACGAACCTGACAGGATGATGGAAGGACATAATGTTGCGATGAGGGCTATCATTAATAAAGTAGATATGGAGAAGTTGGCTTTTCCAGCAGACCTTATTCAATATCGTTACCTTTTTTCTGCTTCAAAATCACAAGTACTGCAACTTATCGATTGGCAAAAAGAACAACTTCCGGCAGCGAAAACCCTCCATAAATCTGGCTCCCATCCGTTAGCTTTATTTTGGCAACGCACTGAAAACTTTTTAGGCTTAGCCTCTATTATTTTATTTTTTATGGCCGCCATCGCTATTGAACAAATAGCGCAAGTTCACTTAAAAAAAGAACAATATTTTTCAGCCATTTGTATGAGTTTAGGGGCTTCTAAATCGACTGGCTTACAGCTTTCATTGTTTAAATGGCTAATTAATATAATGGTGCTTATACCTGTAGTCGCGTTTATATCGGGTTTATTTCATTGGTTGATCGTCAATTGGTTATCCCAAACATTTATCGATATCACCTGGCAATTAGATGTTTGGCTTACGATTAAAACGATAGCGACAAGTGTATTACTTTTCGGGGTATTTCATTCACCCGTTTGGTTAACATTATGCCAAACATCAGTGTCTAAGTTGTTGCATCAGAATCAAAAAAGCATTTCTTTAGCCCTAGTAAAAATATGCGCCTTAGTCGTTCTTCTTTTGGTGGCGGTCAATTACTCTGATAATGGTTTATTAACCTTAATGTTAGTAAGCAGCATATTAATTACCATCATGCTTATTGCTGGTATTAGTTGGCTTGTTTTAACCCTAGGTGAAAAAACGACTCAACAGTTTTCAGGATTAGTGCCTTTTACGCTATTCATGATGAAACAACGCTTATTAAGTAAAAGTACCCAAATTCTTGGCATAGGCCTAAGCACATTTTTATTATTATTTACGCTAATGTTTTTAAAAGACTTAGGCGATACGATGAGTTCATATCAAAGAACACATGATGGTAATGTCATGGTTTCACAAGCGAGTCAGACTGAAATGAATGCGATTAACAAGTGGTCAAATAATCATGATATTGACCTTCGTCAATCCAAACCATACGTATATGCCAAGGTCGTTAAAATTAATAACCAAGCATTAAGCGAATTTGCAAAGAAACCCAGTGACAGCTTAGCCACGTTATCGCATTCTATTCGACTGCATTGGACGCAAGAAATCCCAAGATCCAACAGCTTAGTTCAAGGAAAATGGTGGAAAAAAGACACTGAAAATTGGCAGCAAGTCTCACTTGAAGAAGAAGTAATGACCGATTTAGATTTGTCGCTTGGCGATAAAATTACGTTTATGATTCATCAACAACGTTATATCTTCACTATTACTGCTAGTCATGTTTATAAACCGGGGGCTGGATCAATTATATTCTGGGTACAAATGCCAGAAGCCGCTATTGGGCATATCAACGCCCCCCACTACAACATGGCGAGCTTGGAACTTAATGATGACCAATGGTCACTGTTAGGTCAATTGTGGCAAGAACATCCAACAATAAGGATGGTATCTTTACAAGAAATGACAAAACAATTTGATGCTATTTTAGCCATGATCACTAAAGTCATTAGTGGCTTTGCCATGATGATTATTTTACTCGCCATTATTGTGATTTTGTCATCAATCAATGCACTCGAAGATAAAGAAAAGAAAAAAAACAGCGTGATTATGAGCTTCGGCTTTTTAAAAAGTACCTGTTTGCAGTTGAACATTATTGAATGGTTAATTACCGCATTAATTATCGCCACAGGAGCAATAGCCGGTACTTACCTTACCGGTATGTTAATTTATCAATCACAGTTCTCACTTTCTTATCAACCCGATTTTTTTATTTTGCTTATTACATTAACCATTATTTTGAGCACGGTAACACTATTAGGTATTTATGCCAGCCGTCATAGTTTAAAAAGTTCGGTAAAACAATTAATGACGGATACCTAAGGAATATAGCTAAGCGAGATAATTTAAATAAATAGTTAGAGCTGTGAGTTATTTATTTAAAAGCAAAGTGGTTTCACATCTGTTTCACGTTGTCTTTGTCACACTTGTTTTATACTTAACAAAGAGAGAAGTGAAACAGATGAATATTGTAAAAAAAACTTTAAAACAGAGCTTATTAGTTCTGGCCGCGTTATCAATAACAGCATTACCAGTACAAGCAAGTTCAAGTGGCAAAAAAGTGTTAATGGTCGTTAGTGGTCATGGCCAAGGAGAAGAAAAACCAGGTTATGAATTCGATGAGTTTTCAAAAGCCTATTCTGTTTTTAAGGATAACGGTATTGCTGTTGATATCGCCAGCCCAAAAGGTGGTGAAGTAGAAGCAGATAAATACGACCCAAGTAAAACGTATAATGCCAAAGTATTAGTTGATGAAGCCATTATGGTAAAACTTAATAATACACTCACAACAAGCACATTAGATGCTAAAGATTATGATGCAGTTTTTGTTGTAGGTGGCAAAGGGGCAATGTTTGATTTACCTAATGATATTGCATTACAAAATGTAATTGCCCAAATATATCAACAAGAAGGCAGTGTAGCCGCCGTTTGTCACGGCCCAGCAGCACTGGTTAATGTAAAACTCAAAGATGGAAGTTATTTAGTGGCCAATAAAGCGATAAATGGCTTTACTAACCAAGAAGAAAAACTCTTTGGTCAAAAATGGATAAACGATTTCGAGTTTATGCTAGAAGATAAATTGAACGAGCGTGGCGCTGTCTTTCAATCAAGTAAAATCATGTTAAGTCATGTGGCTATTGACGGTCGTTTAATCACAGGTCAAAACCCTACATCAACCGTCGGTGTTGCAACAGCATTATTGAAAAGTTTAGGGTTAACGCCTGTTAAAGCGGAAGTGGACATAGAAGATAAAACGATGGCGGTGGTCGCTAAATTTATAGCCGGTGACACATCTGCACTGAAAACGCTTGCCAATAATCAAGAACAATACCATATTCCTTTAGTCGGAATGTATGGCTTTTACTTTTTAAAAGTAGCCGATACAACAATCGATTTTGAACAAGCATTAGCATTGATGGTGGTTGCACAAAAAACGATTAACAATCCTATGCTAGATATGGAAATTGCTAAAACTCAAGTTAAATTGGGACAAAAGACTCACGCAAAAACAATATTAAATCAGTTGATTATTGCAAAACCTGATTACAAACCAGCACAAGACATGTTAAAAACCTTGTAATATAATTGCTAACGTAAGCAGTCCTTAATATTTTGTGTATTAAAAATCTTAAGGCCGCTTCAATTCGAGAAACTAAATGAATAATCAGTCTTTATATATACTAGTGG